>NZ_JAIXMW010000020.1:0-2968 GCF_020328115.1 Candidatus Endomicrobiellum agilis | reverse complement strand
ATTAATGTCTATACATATTACTATAATATGAATTTTTTTTTCACTTGGATTTGTTTTACCCTTTATTTTTTCTTCTACTCCCCTATACTTAATATCTTTCTGTTCATCAAGAATTTTAATTACAGGGTGTTTTGTAAACTCGTCAAATTCCGTTGAATTTGCTTCCTTAAGATTAGCAAGATTTCTTGCTATCTCTATAACGCTGCACTGCATGCCAAGACATATTCCAAGAAAAGGAACTTTATTTTCCCTTGCATAGGTTATAGCCTTTATTTTTCCATCAACTCCCCTGTTTCCAAAACCTCCAGGGACTAAAATGGCATCGAAATTTTTTATTTTTTTTAATAAATCCTTGTCCTCAGCTCCCAAATAACTTATCTCAACCTTCGCTTTCAACGAAGCAGCGGCAATATTTAACGATTCATCAATAGATTTATAAGCGTCTTTCAAATCAGCATATTTTCCTACAACAGCCACTTTAACAGTGTTTGAAAATTCGCTAAAAGACTTTATCTCTGTAAACCATGATTTATCAAACTTTTTCTTCGGTTTTAGCTCAAGTTTTTCCATTACAAGAGTATCGACTTTCTGATTGTAAAGAGCTTCTGGTATATAATAAATTGAAGGTGCATCCATAGCCTCTACAACGCAATCTTCTCTTACATTGCAAAACAAAGCTATCTTTCTTTTTAAAGATTCATCAAGGTGGTGTTCCGTTCTACATATAATCATATCTGGAGAAATACCTATCTCCCTTAATTTATTAACAGAATGTTGAGTAGGCTTTGTTTTAAGTTCATGGGCACCTGCTATATAAGGAACAAGAGTAACATGTATACTAAAAATATCTTCTTTTTTATTTTCAAGCTGAAACTGTCTAGCTGCTTCCATAAATGGAAGTCCTTCAATATCGCCAACAGTGCCGCCTATTTCAATGATAAAAATATCACACTCGTCTTTCAATGCCGCAAACCGCCTCTTTATTTCATCAGTTATATGAGGTATAACTTGTACAGTAGTTCCATCGTAATCGCCTCTTCTTTCTCTGTTTATTACCGTGCGATAAACATCGCCTGCTGTGTTTGTATTTGCTTTGCTTGTATAAATGTCCAAAAATCTTTCGTAAGTTCCTAAATCTAAGTCGGTCTCTGCTCCATCGGTAGTCACAAAAACTTCTCCGTGCTGATACGGATTCATAGTTCCGGGATCCACGTTTATATATGGGTCAAATTTAATCATATTGACTTTAAAACCGTGAAGCTGTAAGAGTTTGCCTATGCTGGCTCCAGAAATTCCTTTCCCTAAAGAACTTACAACTCCGCCAGTAATAAAAATATACTTTGCCATTTTAACAGCCTTCCTTATATGTATTCTTCGAAATTTTCGTCGGATATTTTCCAGTAAAACACGCGCAGCAAAATACTTTGTCTTTTTTAGAAGAACAAGCTTTTACAAGATTTTCTAAGCTTAAAAATGTTAAAGTCTCTACGCCTAAATATTTTCTCATTTCTTCAACAGAGTTGGTAGCAGCTATCAAATGCTCTTTTGTAGGCGTATCTATGCCGTAGTAACAAGAATCTATTATCGGCGGGCAAGACAAGACAAAATGAATTTTATTTGCGCCTGCTTCCTTTAAAACGCTAAGAAGCCTTTTTGAGTTTGTCACCCTTACTATAGAATCATCAACAAGCACAATATCTTTGCCGTTTACAACTTCTTTTATAGGGCGGAATTTAAGTCTAGCCGTAACGTCTCTTAAATTTTGAGAAGATTTTATAAAAGACCTGCCTACATAATGGTTCCTTACAAAACCGTTTTCAAAAAGTATATTTGAAGCTCTTGCAAAGCCTAAAGCTGCATAATAACCGGTATCTGGAACAGGCATAACAATGTCTGCTTTAATGCCTTTCATCTGCTCAGCAAGAAACTCTCCCATTTTCACTCTAGCTTCTTTTATGGTCTTTCCAAACATTATACTGTCAGGTCTTGAAAAATAAACTTGTTCAAAAACACAAGTGTGTTGCTTTTTTGGCTTTTTATAAAAAAACGATTTTTTTATTCTCCCACTTTCTATAACAACAATTTCTCCTGGCATTATGTCTCTTATATAAGTACCGCCTATAACTTCTATTGCGGCTGTTTCAGAAGATATTATGTAAGAATTGTCTATTTTGCCTAAAACCAAAGGCCTAAAACCATTTTCGTCCCTTGCGCCTATAAGAGTTTTGTCTTTAAGAATAACTAGAGAAAACGCTCCTTCAAGTTTGTATAGAGATTTTGCTACAACATTTTCAAGATCTCCTTTAGACATTGCAATAAGGTGCAATAAAATTTCAGTATCTGAAGTATGACTAAATATTGCTCCTTTTTTAAGAAGCATTTCTCTTATTTTTGGGAAATTTGTTATGTTTCCATTATGGGCTATAGCTACATTTCCGTGAATGCAGATTATCTGAAAAGGCTGTGCGTTTATTAAAGAACTTTTGGCAGACGTTGTATAACGTACATGTCCTATTGCTGCTGTTCCGGGAAGCTTATTTAATAAAGTGCCTTCATTAAATAAAGTTGAAACAAGACCCATAGACTTAAAAGTCTTCATTTTTTCTTTGCCGCTTATAGTTAAACCTGCAGATTCTTCCCCTCTGTGCTGAAGAGTTATAAGACCAGCTGAGGCAAGCAGCGCTGCATTTTCATTATTTTCTACTCCGATAATTCCACACATAAATAAAATCCTCTTTTTTAAAAAACAAAAAATGCCCAACTAATGCAACTACATTAAATTGGTTACTATGTTTCAAATTTGTATCTATTTCACTTTATCAATTTCAGGTTAGTTTGTTCTATAGTTACAATTTCATATTACATTTAAAGTAACTGTTATTCAAGTAGTATTAAGGTCTTAAAATTACAGACTTATGCAGTGTTCAATATTTTGCAGCTCTTCATAAGAATCATAAGCTCTTAAATA
>NZ_JAIXMW010000019.1:0-3049 GCF_020328115.1 Candidatus Endomicrobiellum agilis | reverse complement strand
CATTTTAACAAGGTCACCAATAGTCTCTATACCTGCATTCTTTAAACTATTCGAAGCCCTTCTTGAAAGATCCATAGCATCTATAGACTGACCTAACGCATCGTTTTTTTGTCGTTTTATGATATAATACTAAAGAATTGTCTATAAAAGATTAGAAATAATGGAGTATAAAATGAAAGTCAGAGCATCGGTAAAACCTATTTGTCAAAAGTGTAAAGTTGTAAAACGCAAAGGTGTAGTAAGAGTTGTATGTTTAGAGCCTAAGCATAAGCAGAGACAAGGATAAGTCGGTAAAGTTAAAAATGACAGGCCGAAAGTTTGTTATTTTAATTTTTTTGGATAAAAAAAGAAGCAAATAATCTGGAGGATAGATAAATGGCTCGTGTTGCCGGAGTAGATTTACCAAAGAATAAAAGGCTTGATATTGCGTTAAGATATATTTATGGAGTAGGGCCTGCTATATCAAACGAAATTATAGCGGAACTTTCATTGGATCCCGCTAAAAGAGTTAAAGATCTAACTGAAGAAGAAGTAAACAAAATAAACAATCTTATAACAAAAAGTTTAAAAGTTGAAGGAGATCTCAGAAGAGAAATCCAAGCAAATATTAAAAGACTTATAGAAATAGGAAGTTACAGAGGCTCTCGCCATAGAAGAAACCTTCCAGTAAGAGGGCAGAGATCTAAAACTAATGCGCGCACTAGGCGCGGTAAGAGAAAAACCGTAGGAGCAGGTAAGGCGGCTGTATCTCCTGGTAAGAAAGGTTAAGATTCAAACTTAATGTTTGTTAATTTAAAATTTATATATTTGTAAAACAAGAATGGAGGAAGTATGGCAGAAGAAAAGAAGACCGGCAGTTCTAAAAAGAGAAAATATACCGGCGGAGTAGCTAGAGCATATATATTGTCAACATTTAACAATACAATTGTTAATATAACTGATGAAAGAGGAAACACTTTGTCTTGGGCGTCTGCTGGAGGCTCAGGATTTAAAGGAACAAAAAAGGGTACGCCATTTGCGGCCCAGATGACTGCCGCTACAGTAGGTAAAAAGGCTATGGATATCGGCGTTAAAAGCGTTGCAGTTCTTGTAAATGGCCCAGGGCCAGGGAGAGAAACAGCTATAAGAGGTTTGCAGAGTTCAGGTCTTACAATAACTGCTATAAAAGATATTACACCTGTTCCTCACGACGGGTGTCGTCCTCCAAAACCAAGAAGAATATAACATTAGAAATGATGCCCGGCACAACGGCTGCTGTCGGACATTTATTTTAGATATAGAAAAACAACCTGGGAGGGTTTTAATAGATGTCACGCTATTTAGGTTCAGTATGTAAGTTATGTCGCCGTGAAAAAGAAAAGCTTTTTCTTAAAGGTGAAAGATGCTCAGCAAATTGTGCTCTTGATAAAAAAAGAGGCAAAAATGCTCCTGGGCAGCACGGAGCAGCGAGGGTAAAAATATCTGACTATGCAAAGCATTTGCGCGAGAAACAGAAAGCAAGAAGAGTTTACGGTTTAACTGAAGAGCAGTTTGTCCACTACTACAAGACGGCTGAAAAAATGAAAGGTTCCACCGGAGATAATTTACTTAAAATCCTGGAGCTTAGGCTTGATAATGTAGTATACCGTTTAGGGCTAGCCTCTTCTAAGAAAATGGCAAGACAAGTAATAAATCATGGGAATATTTTAGTAAACGGCAAAAAAATAGACTTACCTCGTTACCAAGTGAAAGCAGGCGATATTATAGCCGTGCCCGAGAAATACAAGGCAAACGCTGTTATAAAAAAATTAGTTGAAGGGAGTACTTCAAACGTTCCTGTTTGGTTGAATTTTGATAAAAATAAAATTGAGGGAACAATTGTAAGCGAACCTTTGGCGGGGGAAGCTTCCCATCCTATAAACAGCCAGCTTATAGTTGAATATTATTCAAAATAAACTAACAGCTGCAAAGCTTGTTAAGCGAGGTTATAAAGTATGAAAGCATTGGATTTAGAAAAATTACGTAAATTTACTTTAAACAAAAAAACCGCTAGTGAGTTCTATGGGCATTTTACTGCCGAACCTTTTGAGCGTGGCTATGGTCATACAATAGGTAATTCTTTGAGAAGAATCCTTCTTTCAAGCCTTGAGGGTTTTGCAATTTCTTCTGTAAGAATTACGGGTGCTGTGCACGAGTTTGCGGTTTTAAAAGGTATAAAAGAAGATGTATCGCAGATAGTTTTAAATTTAAAGAAGATAAGATTGAAGATGAACTCTGACGGCCCTGAGAGGTTATATTTAAAAGTAAAGAAAGAGGGGAAGGTAACTGCTAAAGATATTGAGAAAAACATCAATGTTGAGATAATGAATCCCGAACAAGAAATTGCAAATATAGACAAAGGGGCATCTATTGAAATAGAAATGGAAGTCACCAAAGGCAAGGGGTATGTTCTTGCCGAAGAAGCAAAAGCAGGCAAGTATCCCGTCGGCACGATATTTTTAGATGCTTTATATTCTCCTGTAACAAAAGTTAACTACGAAGTGGAAAATACACGTGTAGAACAGACTCTTAATTATGATAGGCTTGTTATGGAAATATGGACAGACGGATCAGTTTCCCCAAGAGACGCTTTGATAAAATCTGCAAAGATTTTGAGAAATAGACTTGTTATTTTTACTGATGAGCCTGTTGAGCTTGAAGATGTTGTTGCCAAAGATTCTGCTGGAAAGGTAGAAGATAATAGAAGGCAAAAAGACGGTGTTTTAGGTCAGTCTATAGATGCTATGGATCTTTCAAGAAGGGCTTCGAATAGTTTAAAGAATGCAGGTATAGAGACTATTGGTGACCTTGTTAAAATGAGAGAAGATGATTTAATGAACTTTGATAAGTTCGGAAAACGTACATTTGAGGAAATTAAGAGTAGACTTCAAGAATTAAATTTATCTCTTGGAACGGAGTTAAAAAATGATAAAAACTTATAATGGAAGCAAATTGGGGGTAACTAGTTCTCATAAAAAAGCCATGCTTCGCAATTTGGCTGCCCAATTATTTCTGGCTGCCCAATTATTTC
>NZ_JAIXMW010000005.1:4171-122264 GCF_020328115.1 Candidatus Endomicrobiellum agilis | reverse complement strand
AGTGATGGGAAATCGCTCCGCTACTTTATTTAAAGGAATTAACTTCCTCAAACGTGTGTCGTTCACGATTTGAGAACTACATTATATAAAAATTTGAAGAGAGTGCAATGATGAAATCGTTGCACGAAACAAACAACAAGCCACCTGACGACTTGGCTCCGCTGATAAAAAATGTAATGATATAAGTCAGTGAGTAGAACAGATACGAGCGTACACAGAGAGATGTTTTGTTGCAGGTACAAAAAGAGAGCGGAGTAAGATGTGTAGTCTTGCTCCGCTATGCGTTAAAAAATATACCAATGTTACAAGCTCGGATTATAATATCACGAGACCTGCGTGTGCTTTATTATAGCAAAAAAGGACGCAATATGTTGCCAGAAGATATACAGCAATATATCAATAAAGGAATTAAATTAATCGGCGTGTACAGCAACGGAGCGGTTATCGCAAGAGGAAAAGAAGAGATTGAGAAAGCGTACACAAATGACGCTGAAGAGATAGAAGCTCTTATGCACGGAAATGGTGATAAGCATGGAAATGCAAAAGGGACTCGGATATCCTGCTTTCGGTTTGTACCCGCTGATTACGAATATATTGTGATTGATATCGACCGACATGAAGGCAAAGAAGACGGACTTGAAAACTTTTACACATGGCTGCAAAAACAGGGATTGTCGCGCGGCTCGTTGCCGATGTATCTGCGAAACATTGATGAAAATAATCAGTGTTATGTGCGAACAAAAAGAGGCGGATATCATCTGTACTTCAAATGCCCAAATGTGCAAAATATCAAATTTGAAAACAATCCTGCGGACTCTGTTGAGTGCCTAGTTACCAAGCCCGTGACAATCGGCGGAAGTTGTATGAACGGACAAAAATACAGACTGTTCGGCAGGAATGAAACGAGAAGATTAGAAAATGCACATGCACTGCCCAAAATATTGCTGGAAATTTTGCGAAAGAAAGAGCCTGAAACTAAACCAACGCCCAAGCAATCGGTGCCAGTGACATTACAAAAAAGCAGGCAATCGGCAACATATGACCGAGACAGACTAAAAGAAGAAATGAAAAAAGAAATACGCCGTTACTTGGAGTTGAAAGGAATGGAAATAACAAAACAACCGATGACGTTATGTCCGTTTCACGATGACCACAATCCAAGCGCGATAGTGAACGAAGATAGCATTCATTGCTTTAGTGATAAATGCGATAAAAAGTCTTTTGACATTTATGATGTGTCTATGAAACTTAACAACTGTGATTTCAAAACAACTTTTGAAGAAGTGCGCCAAATGCTCGGATATTGGTAAAAATTCCGACAAGGAAATTAAAAAAGATGAAGTTGATTATATTCATTGTTCTTTGGTACTACTTTGGTTTCTTAGAAGCAATTATTATTTGCATGATTATTGGTGCGATTTGCGATTAATAACGATGATTAAAAAAAAGAAATGAGCAATACGAACGAAACGGATAAGAAAGAAAAAGAATATGCAGCGATACGATAGATATTTGCCAAAGTGGACAATAGAAAATCAGCAGCAAGTGATGGATTTACACCGCCGGCTGCAATGGAAATTCTTAACATAGTGATTGAGCCAACAATAAGACAAATGTTCCAATGCATAAATTGGACGAAACCGAGTTCAACAAACATTTGGAAGAGATACAAAAAAAGGAACATGAAAAAAGAATAGAAAAACTTCTCAAGATAGAAAAAGCTTTTCAGGAAGCCAAAGCTGAATTTGAAAACGGCGAATTGCCGATAGAAAAGGTAAACGAGTTACATAAGAAGATGAATGCCCTTGCAATCGGAAAACAGCAAGTGAGCAGATTTGCGACATACGGGCAATTCTTAAAAAAATGAGCGAGTACGACCCTGACAAAGATTTCAAACCAAATTTATTTTGCGGACTGCGATGTCCAAACGGCACCTTGAGTGTGGTGTATTCGCGACCCGCAGGCGGAAAGACTTCCTCGCTGGTGAACATAATGAGAGAAGCGGCAAAACACGCATATTTCAGATTACTCTAAGTCAACAAACCCGTTCTTAGATGACTCGGAACCATTGCCAGAATTTGCCAAGACCACGCAAAAACGTAAAATTCTATATGTGAACCTAGAAATAAATTATTGGCAAATCATTCACAATCTGCACCTGCCGCTGATGTACGACAGTGCCAACTACAACGACAGAAACAAACTCCCGACTGAGGACATACTAAATCTGTTTAGCTGTATGGCTAATCTGAACAGAAAATCAAGTGAAGCTAATGAAGTATTTCAGAAAGCTTACGAACAAAAAAGTAAATACGTTGAGTGGTTACCGGGAAAAAAGATTATACAAATCTATAATGGTATAAGCGCGACTAACGAAGATATAATGAACTCTATTAACACGCACACGTCAGAGGACGGCATTGTGTTGATTGATTACATCCAACGCATGCCCGCAGAGTATGACAACGCGCGACAGCCGAGACAAGTGCAACTGCAAAAAGTTAGCGCGGGATTGCTAAAATCAGCGATAGAAAATCAGATTGTGATTACTGCAGGCGCACAGTTTAACCGACAATCGAACGAAGAAAAAGCTGACATGATAAACATTCGCGAGTGCGGCGGCATTGAGCAGGACGCGTTTAATATTGTCGCAATAGTAAACAAAGACGAAAATAATAGATACATAGATACTGTGAAAGCACGTGAAGGCGGTGAGATGTTTGAAAAAGGGCATGTAGAAGCAACAAAAAAATATATCCATTGGGAAGTAACCAGAGAAGAAGATGATGATGATGATGATAGTGGCAATGGCAGAAGCAGTGGCGAGGTGAACAAGAACAAGGCTGACGAAAAAGAAAAAAGGGTGACTTTTTACGATGGAAAGGAATGGTCGTGAAAATAATTGCAGAAATATTCCGAGAGCAAAATGAAGCTTAAAGGAAGAGTCAAATATCCCCAAAAAGGAGCATATTATGAACTTTTCAATAGTCAAAAACCAGCAAGAGTAAATGAAGTAGAAATCCGAAATAGTAATGTCGCTGCAGATACTTAAATATTAGAAAATTCTTTTCAACCACTCAGCGAAGAGCAAACAAATAACTTGAAGAAATCTCTTTTTTCAGCGGCAGGAGCATATCCCTATATATTTGACGCATTATGCTACATTTGTACATATGAGAAAGAACTATGCAAACGATACAAAAAGGAACGTATAGTTCAGCTGGCGGGAGATGTCGATACGTCGTACTACCGAACAATTTTACCATTTGAAGATTTCGTTAATTTTGCGATAGGAGATGATAGAAAACGGACATCTTTTTTAAAACACGAACTTTGCAAAATGGAATCAACTCCACTCAAAGATTTAATTAAATGTGTTCCGCTGACTCCTGATAAGGTAGTTTGTATAGCACCTATCATAATAGGAACAAGACGAGAAAATCAGGAAAAACTATCTTCGTCTAAACTAACAAGGCTCTTCAACATCTCAGGGAAAAGCAACGAAGGCGAGATTGAATACAAATTGCCAAGAATAGAAATTGAGATTTTCTTTTTGCGTTCTCTTTTCAATCATTTTTTTGCAAACAAAGATGGTAAAGGAAAGGCATGGTTTCCCATACCCTCAGCATTTCAATCTAAAACCGTGAAAACACTGAGAGAATCTCTGAAAAAAATACAAATATATCACTTACTTCTCAGCAACTTCGCAGGTATTTCTTATACCTAAATCTACACGATAATTCTCAAAAAGACATAACGTGCCTAAACCTCAATCAAAAAGATTTATGGCTACATGTTATTCCATGCATGTTAGATAACAAAGAACGAGAAGTATACATAAGAGATAGACAACAAGTCAGCGGTTACATTGAATTGATGAACTACATATTCTGTGATATGACTGCGAAAGGCAGAATGAAGGGAGCAAAAACATTCCCGAAACAAACGTTTGAAATAGATGGAGATTGCTATAAAATCGCCGTGAGCAGAACGCCACGATTGGACGGAATGGACATGAAAAGAATACAGGAAATCGCAGAAAGACAAAATAAAAAAAGGAAGTTTCTCGCTTAATTTTGGGCAATTTTCCGCCGAATTTTCTCGCAACTTCAGCGATGAGCCAATTCGTAACATAAATAAAGGACTTGTTGATTTGGCTATCAAATCTTTTTCTATAGAAAAAGATAAAAATTCAGGTTCAGCTATCTTATATAGAATTGTTAGGTCAGAAAAAGGAGAAGAAGAAAATACTTTTCATACTCTTAGCGAAGGTGAAAAAATGATCATAAGTTTTCTTTACTTCATTGAATTATGCAAAGGGAAACAAAATGAAGCTGATACGAATCAAAATAAAATTATTATTATTGACGATCCAATATCGTCTCTTTCACATATATATGTATTCGATATTGCACAAATTATAAAAAAAATTTTTATAAATGACCAAAAATATAGTCAAGTATTTATTTTTACTCACTCCCTATATTTCTTCCATGAATTAACAAAGATTCTTAAAGTTAAAGAACAGAATCTTAAAGCTAAAAACCCGAAATTGTTTAGATTGATCAAAAGCGAGAACGGTTCAGAATTGAAAGATATGAATCTTGAAGAAATACAGAACGATTACCAAAGTTTTTGGCAGATTATTAAAGATGTAAACCAGCCCCCCGCATTGATTGCTAACTGCATGAGGCATATCATTGAGTATTTCTTTGGGTTTATTGAAAAAATAGAATTAGAAGAAGTGTTGGAAAAGAAAGATTTAAATATAAATAGATATGAAGCTTTTTTTAGATATATGAATAGGGAATCGCATTCTGATGGAATTAATATCTTTGATAACGGAGAATTTGAGCATGGTTGCTTTAAAGACGCTTTCAATTTAGTTTTCGAGAAAAGCGGTTATATTAACCATTATTTATTATACAATGATTAGCTGACATTGATATTTTATTTTTAATAAGAACCGCATTAAAATTATAAAAACATTGTAAAATATCACATTATGTAAAAGAGACTACAAAAACAAAAGTTAAATTGTTAAAGCTGTTAGCTGATAGAAAAGATGTTTTAATATTAATCACAAGGTTAATTAAATAAAGACAAAGTTTATACAGAACCAGTATTATAAAGAAATTACTCTTGCTAGATTAAGTATAATAAAATAGTTTTCGAAAAATAAGTTATAGGAAAATTTAAAAGTCTTGTGTTTTAATACAATGGAAAAATAAACGATTATTGAAAAATGAAAATTTTTTCTATTATATCAATAGTTAAATTGACAATTAAGAGGTTATAAAGATGAGTTATATTAAAAAAGTCAAAATAACGAATTACAAATGTTTTAAAGAATTTTCATTTGAATTAAAGAAAGGTACGAATATTATAGTTGGCAATAATGAATCGGGTAAATCAACTATTCTTGAGGCGATTCATCTTGCTTTGTCAGGTTTACTCAATGGTAAATATTTAAAAAATGAATTATCTCAATATATTTTCAATAAAGAAACAGAGAAAAACTATTTGTCTAGTTTGAAAGAAGGTACTCCACAACCGCCTCCAACGATTTCAATTGAGGTTTTTTTTGATAACAACGATTTTCCGGAATTTGAAGGAAATGGAAGCAGCGATAAGGAAGCTTGCGGATTTCTTTTAAAGATTGGCTTCAATGATGAATACAACGAAGATTACGAAGAATTGATAAAAACAAAAAAAGTCGCTACTATTCCAATTGAATATTATAAAATTACATGGATATCTTTTGCTCGTGAGAATATTAGCATAAAGAGCATTCCAATAAAATCTGTTCTAATAGATTCTGCATCCACCCGATTCCAAAATGGCTCCGACGTATATATATCTAAAATTATAAAAGATGACTTAACTGTAAAAGAATCAGTTGAATTATCACAGGCCTACAGGAAAACAAAAGAATCGTTTATGGAAGAAGAATCAATAAAAATGATAAATGAAAAAGTTACTAAAAATGCAGATTTTTCTACAAAAAAGATTGAAATATCTATTGATTTATCGCCAAAAAATTCTTGGGAGAACGCTTTAATGACTTATTTTGATGATATTCCATTCCACCAAATAGGCAAAGGCGAACAATGCTTAATTAAAACCAATCTTGCATTGGCACATGAAAAAACAAAAGGGTCTAACTTGATTTTGATGGAAGAACCTGAGAATCACTTGTCACATACAAAGTTAAACCAATTTATTAAAAATATTGAGGATAAACTCAAAGATAAACAAATAATTATTACAACGCATAGTAATTTTATTGCAAATAAGTTGGGACTTAAAAATCTAATTTTGCTTAATGATAAAAAGACAACCGCATTCACTTCTTTAGAAAAGGAAACTTATGAATACTTCAAGAAGTTGCCGGGTTATGATACTTTAAGAATGATATTATGTAAAAAAGCAATACTTGTGGAAGGTCGCTCAGATGAATTAATTATCCAAAGAGCATTTATGGATAAAAACGAAGGCATGTTGCCAATAGAAAAAGAGATAGATGTTATTTCTGTAGAAGGTCTTGCTTTTGAACGATTTTTAGACATTGCAAAGATGATAGAAAAATCTGTCGCTGTTGTCACTGACAATGATAAAAATTATGAGAAAAAGATTGAAGATAAGTATACTAAGTATAAACAATATCCGTCTATCGAAATATTTGCTGATAAGCGAGATGAATTTCATACTTTAGAACTTCAAATAGCGGATGCAAACAAAGAAAATTTAAAACTTCTTCGCGATGTTTTGAAAATTGATCCTAATAAGCAAACGGAAGAATCAATTGCTGATTATATGAAACGGAATAAAACTAAATGTGCGTTAAATATTTTTGATGCAAAAGAGAAAATTCTATACCCTGAATATATCAACAAAGCAATAGGCTGGTGTAAATGAATAATAATAAATTAATCATAGCGGCTGCTGGCTCTGGTAAAACAACACTACTCATAGATGAAGCAATGAAGATTAAAAATGGGAAGGTATTATTTACAACATATACGGATAACAATGCCGGTGAAATAAAACAAAAATTTATTAGCGAATATAAATATATTCCAAAATTCATAACAATACAGACTTGGTTTTCTTTTTTAATTAAACATGGCGCAAAACCATATCAAGGTTCATATAATGAGCAGATGTTTGGATATGATATAAAAGGTTTAAAATTAGTTAATGAAAAGTCAGGTTATAAAATTGATAAGAATGACAAGCCTATTATTGTAAATAAACATCGTTCATATTGGCCAGAACAGGATATTAAAAAACATTTTTTTGATATTAGGGACAGAATATTTTCCGATAAATTATCAAAATTTGTTTTTAAAGCAAATAAATCTTCTGACAATAAAGTAATAAATAGAATTGCAAGAATTTATACTCATATCTTTATTGATGAGGCTCAAGATTTGGCAGGATATGATTTAGAAATTGTAAAGCTATTGCTTAATACAAATTCTAATATTATACTGGTTGCAGATCCCCGCCAAACAACATATTCGACACATCAAGAATCTAAACATAAAAAATATGCAGATGGTAAAATAAAAGATTTTTTTCTTAAAAAGTGTAAAAAATTAATTGATATTGATGAAGACTCATTAAAAGTATCGCACCGTAATAATCAAGAAATATGTAACTTTTCATCTGCTCTTTATCCAGAATTTCCAAAAAGTAAACCGTGTGCATGTTGCCGTGATAACACAGGCACATACAACGGTGTTTGGTTGGTGCAGAAAAAAGATGTTAAATTATATTCTTCTCAAGATAAATATAATATTGTAATTCTCAGATTGAATAAAAAGCAAAAATCATCTAATACACTATGTCCTGCTTTTAATTTTGGAGCATCTAAAGGAAAAACTTTTGAAGGAGTTCTTATTTACCCAACAGAAAAAATGGAAGAATGGATATTTAATCATGGAACTAAGTTAAAAAATAAAACGAGGGCCAAATTTTATGTAGCAATTACGCGTGCTAAATATAGCGCGGCTATCGTTGTAAATGATGGTGTTCAAATTAATGGAAGTCCCGATTTAAAAATATGGACACCAAGAGAATAAGGCATGTCTCAATCAATAAAATATAGAATTGACTACCAATTATACCCGACTGAAAATGTAAATTATCGATAGTAGGCAATATTTATTCAATGTTATAAAGAATATCTCGTATAACATACTTATATCACCTTTTATAAAAAGCTAAAAGATATAATAAAATATAACTATGGAAAATAAAACACTTGTCTCGCTGTTATAGGTCATCATGCAGTAAAGCTGTTGTTTGAACGCGGCAAATTTAATTCGTTAACATCACTCACGACAAACAACGCATTATTTTATTATTCTTTAGGATTTCCTGCTTATGCTTTAGCAAGAATTTTTGCAAATGCGTTTTATGCGTTCCAAGATACAAAAACACCCGCCAAAATGGTTATGATGACAATGATTCGATATGTTATCTTGTATAATTTATTAATGCGTCCGATGGGGCGGCGGGTTTGCTTTTGCAACAGCTGCGGCATCTTGCTTTAACTTTATTTTACTTGCCGCATATCTTAAAAAACGCATAGGCAAACTTGGTCTTAAACAAATATCATTTTCATCTTTAAAAGCTCGGTTCGCATCCGTTATCACCGGCATAACGGCTTGAAATGTATGCAGAATTTCAGAAAACTTGTTTATTTCAGTTCCTACTTCAATATCTTCAGGCTTAATTGTATTTGTCGCAGTCTCATACGACTTAAAATCTGGAGAATTAAATCTATTCTTACAGTTTCTCTTAAAAAAATAAAAACGAGCAAAGGAATACAAGTTAATCAATTATCGCAGGCGCAGCGTAAATTGCTACAATTTCAGACGGAACACTCACAATGAAAGACTATAAAAATAAAAAATTCAACAATATTCCAAAACTTCCCGGCGTCTATATAATGCGCGACGGAATCGGCAATATTATATATATCGGAAAAGCAAAAAGTCTTAAAAATAGAATATCGTCATATTTTAACGCCGATATAAATTCAAAAGCCGCCACTATTATAACGGCAATGCGTAAAATTGATTACATTTTGTGTACTTCCGAAAGAGAAGCATTGATAATTGAAAGACAGCTGATAAACAAAGTCAAACCGTATTTCAATTCAATGTGGAAAGATGATAAATCTTATCCGTATATCAAATTTTCAATAAATGAAGATTTCCCGCGTTTGACACTTATAAGAAAAAAAATTAAAGACGGCGCTCTTTACTTCGGTCCATATCCGCAAGTTTTTTACATAAAAAAATTTGTCCGTTGGCTTGTAAAACTTTTTAAAATCCGCCCGTGTAAAATGGATATTGCGGAGAAATCTCTTCCTGAAGAAAAAAAGGTTAAATCATGCCTTTATTATCATACGGAAATGTGTACCGGTCCGTGTCTTAGTAAAATTACGTCGAAAGATTATAAAGAAAAAATTAAAGGTATTGAGTTATTTTTAAACGGGAAATTTAAAAAACTTGAAGATAAATGGAAAAAACAAATGCTTGATTTAAGCGAAAATATGCGTTATGAAGAAGCAAGAGAAATAAGAGATAGACTCTACGCGCTGCAAAATATGTCCGAAAGAGTCATGATAAATGAAATCACACAAGATGAAATAACTCAGTCTGTGCAGAGAGCAAACAGCATAAACGAATTAAAAAATATTTTAGGATTAAAACGCCAACCTGCAATAATAGAAGGATTTGATAATTCAAATATACAAGGCACAAATGCCGTCGCTTCTATGGTTAGATTTCAAAACGGCATTTCGGATAAAAAGAATTACAGAAGATTTAAAATTAAAACTGTCGCGGGAGCGGATGACTTTGCAAGTATGAGAGAAGTTGTTTTCAGAAGATATTCGGCATTGATAAGAAAGAATGAAAAGATGCCGGATTTGATTTTAATCGACGGAGGAAAAGGACAGCTTAGCGCCGCATTGGACGCTCTTGAAGATATCCAGTCGCAAATTCCGATAATTTCGCTTGCAAAAAAGAATGAAGAAATTTTTTTACCAAACAAAGACAAACCGTTGATTTTAAGTAGACATTCGCCAGCTTTAAGACTTTTGCAGTCCGTAAGAGATGAAGCGCATAGATTTGCCGTAAATTATCATAGGAAACTTAGAGCAAAAGAGTTTGGAATATAAAAATCAAAATTGTATTATGCTATTTTATGAGTGCTAAAGAAGACGGTTCCAGAACGTTCGCCAACAACAACGCAACCAAATTTCCCAATATAGGAAAACCCATGAAAAAAATACCAAAAGATATTATTGAAAAAATGAAAACCTACCCTGATTTTTATGTAAAAGTTTGGAAAGCCTGCTTTAAAATATCTGCAGGAAAAACTTTAACTTATTTGCAACTTGCAAAAAAGATAGGAGCGCCTAAAGCCGCAAGAGCGGTAGGTACGGCATTAAGTAAAAATCCTTTTGCTCCGATAGTGCCTTGCCACAGGGTTATAAGAAGCGATGGGAAAATGGGCGGTTATTCTGCGGCGGGCGGAATAAAGAAAAAATTGCAGATGCTTAAATACGAAAAGGAAACAGGAAAAGATGCTTCGTTGGATTGACGATATTCCAAGAAATGCAGCAATGAATATGGCGCTTGATGAAACACTGTTTAATGAATACAAAAATGAACCTATTTTAAGAACATATTATTGGGACAATCCATATACAACAATAGGCTATTTCCAAAAAACCAAAGATATTGCAGCAAGCACTTTTGTAAGAAGGTTTACCGGCGGACTTACGGTAAACCATTACAATGATATTTCTTATAGTTTCATTATATCGTCAGATTTTCTCAATGTGTATAATCAACAAGAAACTTACAGAAATATTCATTTAGCAATACGGAAAGCTTTACAGTTGCTTGGTATTGATTCTACAATTTTAGATAAGAAGGCAGGAAATGCAAGCAATATATGCGTTCAGACTTTTTGTGAAAACGATTTGATTTTAAACGGTAGAAAAATCACAGGTTCGTGTTTACGCAGACGGGGAAATAAACTTATGGTGCAGGGATCAATTCATATAAATCTAAATAGTACCGACAGAAAAGTTTTTTCCTCAAATTTTGCAAAAAATATGGCAGAATTTCTTAAAACCGAAATAAAAACTTCAAATTTCAATAACGATGATATTAAATATGCAGAAAAAATTGTTGAGGAAAAGTATTTAAATCTACAGTGGAATAATAAATTTTAATATAAAAGATTATTCCGACTAAAACAGAAAAAAAAGAGCAGAAATAAATGTAAATTCACAAATAAAACCGCTCAAATTCTTATTGACATCAATTCTCTATGCGTATCGCAAAGATAAAGCAGTGGAGAAAAAGTAATGATAACGAATAAATATTATGTTTCAGAATTTTAAAATGCCCAATTATATATGCATTTAATCAATAATTCAATGTTGACTAAACGCACTTTTATTAATATAATACAGCTCATATTGCGTATTACGAGTTTGTTTCTGTGCCAATAAACAATTTGACAATGACAAAAAAACATTGAGAATAAAAAATCGACTTATATTATACGCTTATATAGACTTTTTCAGGTAATTGATTATTTCTTTATTTCCTGCACAAGCATTTATAGATGGAAACAGACTTTCGGCTACAGAAGAATCTACTGCATAATTTTTGGATTGAGAACCGAACTTTAAGGAAAATGACTGACTGTGCGGAAAATTATTTGTTTGCCAACTTGTATTTAGTTTATAGTAAAGCTGGAGTCGCAAGACACATGCGTAAAAGCAGCGGAGTTTCATTCTGCAGTATATAATTTGTTAAAGAGATTTGTATGCAGCTTATGCAAAACTCAAAAATAAGGCAAAATCAAACCAGCAAACGGATCGAGATACATTAAATCAAACTGAACAATGCAGGTGGAATCAATAAAGATTACATGTTTGACTGCGGGTGATTATCATCACGCGCTATGCGGGAGCGGCATAATATAAAATCACGGCTACTTGAAACAAGGAATAAATATTCATTCTAAAAAAAAGTCAGTCACAAAACTGAGGCAATCGAGATGCAAATAAGTCCCGAAATATTATTTTCAATAGCAGGTTTTCCAGTAACAAATACTGTTATTGCTACAGTTATTACCGATATTGTTATTATTGTATTAGTTTTTATGGTAAGCAAGACAGTTGCGCTTAAACCCGGCGGCACACAAAATGCCATTGAAGCAGTTATTGATTATTTTAGAGAAACCACTGAGGAAATTGCCGGAGAAAGAGCTTCGTTTATATATCCTTGGGTTTTATCATTTTTTTTGTTTATACTAATCTCAAATTTAGTTGCGCAGTTTCCTGGGTTTGAATCAATAAGGTTCCAAACAGCGGCATTAGAACATCATGGAGTACCATTTCTAAGAGCTGCCACAAGCGATTTAAATTTCACGCTTGCACTCGCCGTCATTTCCGTAGTCGTAACGCATTACTTCAGTATAAAACACACTGGCATCAAAGCTTATTTCAGAAGGTTCATTACATTCAGAATGTTTCCTATATTTTTATTCGTCGGCATCTTGGAATTTGTAAACGAAATAACAAAACTTATTTCATTTTCTTTTCGTTTATTCGGAAACATCTTCGCAGGAGAAAGAGTTATGTCGACTATGTACGGATTGTTTTCGTTTGGTTTGCCGCTTCCTTTTATAGTTCTTGAGATCATGGTCGCTCTTATTCAGGCAATAGTTTTTGCAATGCTTACAATGGCTTTTATGCATATAATGACAGACAAATCACATTAATTAATAGTATACGTAAAAAAGGAGAAATGAAATGATTTTTACGCTTGCAGGTGGAATCATCATTGCAATCGGTGGTTTAGGACCGGCTTTAGGAATTGGTTTCATCGGTGCAAAAGCTGTTGAGGCTATAGGACGTAATCCTGAAGCAGCTGGAAAAATAATGGTGAATATGCTTATAGCGATGGCATTTGCCGAAGCTATAGCGATATACTCTCTCATTTTTGCATTTACTAAGTAAAACTTAATAGCAAGAGATAAAAATGGAAATAATACAAAAATTCGGTCTAGAAGCAAGATTATTTTTGTTTCAGCTTGTAAATTTCTTAATCATAGTATTTGTTCTTAAAAAGTTTTTATTTGCGCCTTTAAAAAAAATGCTTGATGAAAGAAAACGTAAGATTGAACAATCTTTGCAAGATGCTGAAAACGCAAAAATTATCTTGGGAAATGCAGCTGAAGAGAAAAAAAAGATTCTTGCGGAAGCTAAAAGCAGCGCCGACATGATGATGGCAACAACAAAAGTTTCGATTGAAGAAACAAAGGAAAAAGCAGCTATAGAAGCAAAGAGTCGGTCGGAACATATCGTAGAAGAGGCAAAGCAGAGAGCGGCAACAGAGTTTGAAAATATGAATAAGAAAATCGGAAAGATGTCTGTAGATATTTCGGGAAAAGTTATGTCAAAAGTCCTATCAAATTTATTTACTGAGGATGAGAAACAAAAACTTATATCGCGGGCATTAGAAAAAATAGATGAAAATATCACAAATTAAAGAACTTGTAGACTCTATTATTAAACATGATGAACTTAGTATAAAAGGTTTGGACTGGATTCTTTCCAATCTTTCAAGACAAGAGCTTAAAGTGTTTATGCGTTTGTTGTCAAAAGAAATAAAAAACAGCAGCGTCACCGCAAGTTTTGCCGGCGAGTTAAATGATGTAAATAAAAGGAAAATTACTGCGATGTTTCCAAACAAAAAAATTTTATTTAAGCGCGACGACGATAATATTTCAGGCGGAGTGCGATTTGAATATGGCGATTTTGTTTTGGATTACAGCGTTTCTGGAATAGTAAAAAGAATATTAAATGATATAAGAGAGAGTTTATGAAACCAGAAGAAATAATACAAAAAATTGAAAAAGAACTGTATTCTGCACAGCTAAAGCCCGAATTAGTAAACTTTGGAGTTGTTGAGAGTGTCGGCGATGAAATTGTAAAAGCTTCAGGGCTCTCCGGTGCAGGTTATTATGAAGCAATAGAGTTCGACGACGGATCTATAGGTTTCGTTTTAAATATTGATGAAGATTATATTTCAATAGTACTGCTCAAAAATTCAGGACATATCGTGCGCGGAATGAAAGTAAAATCTACGGGAAAAGTTCTAAGCGTCGCGGTTTCCAATAAATTAATAGGAAGAGTAATAAACACTCTGGGGCAGTCCATAGACGGCAACAAATTAAAACACAGTAATCCCGTTTATTATCCGATTGAAAAAATAGCTCCCGGCATCATTCAAAGGAGTTCTGTGGATAGACCATTAAAAACTGGCATTAAAGCCATCGACGCAATGACACCGGTGGGAAGAGGACAGAGAGAACTCATAATCGGAGATAGAGGTACCGGAAAAACAGCTATAGCAGTTGACGCTATAATAAACCAGAAAAAACCCGATATGGGCTTGAAAAGAGTTCTATGCATATATTGCTCAATAGGACAGAAAAAATCTAATTTAGCCTCAATTACAACAAAGCTTAAAGAAGAAGGCGCAATGAGTTATACTATCATCGTTGCGGCTACGGCTTCAGATCCCGCTTCAATGCAGTACATTGCACCGCTTACGGCTTGTGCAATCGGCGAATATTTTATGGATAAGGGCGAAGATGTTTTGATTGTTTACGATGATTTAACAAAACATGCGTGGGCATACAGACAAATATCTCTTCTAATTAAAAGACCCGCAGGACGCGAAGCGTACCCGGGCGACATTTTCTATTTACATTCAAGACTTTTGGAAAGAGCTGCAAGAATGTCTGACGAAAAAGGCGGAGGAACTCTCACAGCACTCCCCATCGTCGAGACTCAAGGGAATGACTTGTCCGCCTATATTCCTACAAACGTCGTCTCAATTACAGACGGACAAATATATCTTGAAGCCGATTTATTTAATTCAGGCATACGCCCGGCAATTAACGTCGGACTTTCCGTTTCACGTGTAGGAGGAGCGGCACAGACTAAGTCAATGAAACAATTGGCGGGACCTTTAAGGCTCGAACTCTCACAATTCAGAGAATTACAGGCTTTCACGCAGTTTGGAAGCGATTTAGACGAGGATACACTGAAAAGACTTGAAAGAGGCAGAAGAATTACAGAAATTTTAAAACAGGCACAGTATAAACCTTATGACGAACTTTCTGAAATATTATCAATTTTTGCCGTAACATCAGGTCTACTTGACAACATAGACATTGACAAAGTTGCTGTAGTTGAACAACAGATAATAGAATATGTAAAGAGGACATATCCTGAAACCGTTAAAAAACTTTCAACAGGTGCAAAGATAGATGATGCTTTAAAAGCAGAGCTTGAAAAAGAACTAAAAGAGTTTAAAAAGATAAATAATTATGGCACAGAACCTACAACAGCTTAAAAAAAGAATAAAAACCTCAGACAGCATAGCACAGATAGCAAAAGCTATGGAGATGATAGCTGCGTCTAAAATACGCAAGACTCAAGATTCCGTTGAAAAACACAATTCGTACGCAAGAAAAATTAAGTATATAACTCAACGAATTCTTACAGATAAAGATTTATATGATGAAATAGAAAAATTTTCTAAAGAAAGGGATGGCAAGAGACTTGTTTACATTATTTCTCCGGATAAAGGACTTTGCGGAGGACTTGTTGTAAATCTCCTTAAAAAAGTAAGTTTTTATGTGCAGCCCAGTGACTATGTCGTTGCCATAGGCAAGAAAGCTGCAAACAATGTGGCAAGGTACAACTATGACGTTCTCGCGTCTTTCAGTATGGGAACAAATTTTCCTAAATATGACTACATATACCCCATAATAGACATAGCAAAAAATTTTTACGTCTCAGGCGAAGTCACAAAAATAAGCATAATATATACGGAATTTAAAAATATGCTTATACAGGAGCCGGTCATCGAGGAAATTTTACCGATAAAACCCGATAAAAACTTTCAAGAAAACAAAATGGATTACATTTTTGAGCCTGATCCACAGAGTATTCTCAAAGATATGCTTCCTTACTATTTTGAAGTTGAATTTTACAGTGCATTCATGAATGCTTATGCTTCAGAACAAGCTGCAAGAATGACCGCTATGAAAAATGCAAAAGATAATGCGAGCGATATTTCAGCATCTTTAACTAATATTTATAATAAGTCCAGACAGGAAAAAATTACGAATGAAATTTTAGATCTTGCTAACGGACAACAGAGAATATAAAATGGAAAATAAAGAAAACGTAAACTCACAAGGCACTGTTATAAGGGTTCAGGGCGCAGTTGTAGATTTTAAATTTGAAAATACTGTCCCTGAAGTCTATGAGGCATTGATTTTAAAGATGTCTAACGGGAGCAATTTAGTTCTCGAGACAATGTTCCAAATGGATAATTCCGAAGTAAGAACGATAGCAATGGGATCAACAGATGGAATGAAAAAAGGAATGAAGGCTGTAAGAACCTTTGCTCCCATCAAAGTTCCCGTAGGTGAAAAAACACTCGGAAGAATATTTAACGTTTTAGGCGAACCTGTTGATGCTTTAGGAGAAATTGACAATTCCGTCAAAAGATACCCTATACATAGACCCGCGCCCGCTTTTGTCGATCAGAAAACAACTCCGGAAATGCTTGAAACAGGACTTAAAGTAATAGACTTGGTTTCTCCTTTTACGAAAGGCGGGAAAATAGGAATTTTCGGTGGCGCTGGAGTAGGAAAAACCGTTATAGTCAAAGAGCTTATAAGAAATATTGCCGCAGTCCACAAAGGACATTCAGTTTTTGCAGGAGTGGGCGAGAGAACAAGAGAAGGAACCGACCTGTGGATGGAAATGGTGGAATCAAAAGTTATGGATAAAACTGTTTTGGTCTTCGGACAGATGAACGAGCCACCAGGAAACAGAATGAGAGTTGCGCTTACGGCTCTTACAATGGCCGAATATTTCCGCGATGAAAAAGGCGAAGATGTTTTGTTGTTCATCGACAATATTTTCAGATTCGCTCAAGCTGGCAGTGAAGTGTCCGCTCTTCTTGGAAGAATGCCATCCGCAGTAGGATACCAGCCCAATCTCGCAAAGGATATGGGTGACTTACAAGAAAGAATCGCATCGACAAATAAAGGTTCGGTTACTTCTGTTCAGGCAGTTTACGTCCCTGCAGACGATTATACCGATCCGGCGCCTGTAGCAATTTTTGCGCACTTAGATGCGACTCTCACGCTTGACAGATCAATTATGGAACAAGGATTATACCCTGCCGTCAATCCGCTTACTTCTTCTTCAAGACTTTTGGACCCTAACATTGTAGGCGAAGATCATTACAACACAGCAATGTCTGTTAAAAAGATTTTACAGAAATATAAAGATTTGCAGGACATCATTGCGATACTCGGTATGGACGAACTTTCAGATGAAGACAAACTGACCGTTTCAAGAGCGAGAAAAGTACAAAAATTTTTGACCCAGCCTATGTTTGTCGCCGAAACGTTTACAGGACTTGAAGGAAGATATGTTAAAACTGAAGATACTATAAAAGGATTTAAAGATATTATTAAAGGGAAATACGATTCCCTGCCAGAACAAGCTTTTTATATGGTCGGTTCAATAGAAGATGTTATCGAAAAAGCTAAAAAGTCTCCTTAAAATAAAAGAAACAAATAATTTAACGGGAAAATATGAATAAGTTTGAAATAGAAATTTTATCGCCGGAAGGAATTGTTTTTAAAGGGGAAACAACATCGGTTTCTTTCCCGACGACAAGAGGCACGATTACTGTGCTGTCCGGGCATACAAATTTTATAACAAAATTAAATAACGGCGAAATAACAATTGAAACTTCAGGCGATATAAAAAAGATTGCTGTCAGCGGCGGTTTTATAGAAATTACCAACAACAACGTCAATGTAGTTGCCGAATTTGCGGCGCACTCTGATGAAATAAGCAAACAAAAAATAAAGCAGGCAATAGATCTCGCAAAAGATATGAAAAATAAGAGAAAAGAATTTGTTGATATATCCGTTATTGAGTCTCAGTTGAAAAAATCAGCAGTTGAGTTAAAATCTAGGTTAGGACTTAAACGGAAAAAAATATAATTATAAAAAAGCAATTTTGCTGTTTTTATGTTAAACTTGTTAAGATATAAGGAACAAGCTTGAGGAGTTAAAGTATGTCAGGTCATAATAAATGGGCGAGTATTAAACACAAAAAGGCTGCAACTGACGCAAAAAAAGGCAAGGTTTTTACAAAAATTATCAGAGAAATTGTAGTTGCAACCAAAGAAAGCGGCGCGCAGATTGAAAACAATGCTCGTTTGAGAAAAGCCATAGAAGATGCTAAAGAAGCAAATATGCCTCAGGATAATATAAAAAAAGCCATACAAAGAGGCGCGGGCGAAATACCCGGAGCCATTTACGAAGAAATGGTCTATGAGGGTTACGGTCCTGCAGGAGTAGCGTTGATTGTTGAAGTAACGACTGACAATAAAAATAGAACAGCGTCAGATATAAGAAAAATGCTCTCAAGTCACAAAGGAAATCTTGGAGAAACCGGATGCGTAGGCTGGATGTTTGGCAGAAAAGGTTACATAATCATCAACAAATCTGCGGCAGACGAGGAAACCGTGATGAACACAGCCTTAGATGCGGGGGTAGAAGATTTTAAAAGCGAAACCGGCAGCGACGTATATGAAATTATTACGTTTTCTCAAGATTTAGAAACTGTAAAAAATGCTCTAAAAGAAAAAAATATACCTGTTGTATCAGCTGAAGTTACAATGGTTCCGCAGACTCATATCATTCTTACAGGTGATGATGCAAAGTGTATGCTGAAACTTATAGATGCATTGGAAGAACACGATGACGTTAAAAATGTCTATGCAAATTTTGATATTTCCAGCGAAGAAATGGAGAAATTGAGTGTTTAAGCACTTTTTGATATACAATGATAGTACTTGGAATTGACCCCGGCCTTTCACTTACCGGATGGGGTGTCCTTGAAGCGTTTTCCAGAGATAAAATTAATCCCGTGCGGTACGGCTGTATTAAAACAACGCCGTCGGTATCGCTCATGCAAAGATTGCAAAATATCAATGCAGAACTCCAGTCTATCATAGATAAATATAAACCTGAAGCTGTCGCAATAGAAGAGCTATTTTTTTTGAAAGCAGCAAAAAGCGTTACGGCAGTTGGACAGGCAAGAGGTGCAATTATTTTAACCGTATCATTGAACAAAATACCTTTGTTTGAATACAATCCAAAACGCGTCAAAATAGCATTAACAGGATATGGATCGGCAGATAAACATCAGATGCAGCATATAGTAAAAACCTTTTTAAGACTTAAAGAAATACCAAAACCTGATGATGCCGCAGACGCCCTTGCGATTGCAGTATGTCATGTCAATACTATGAGTTGGAACAATACCTCTACTATTGTGAAAAGTTAAAAGATTTTAAAGAGCAAAACTACATCTCTCAAAAAACTATGCTCTTTTTAAGATGAAAACGAAAGCAAGGGTTTATAATGATAGATTATTTTCATGGAATTCTTGATTCAAAATCAAAAGACGGCATAACTGTTGAAATCAACGGTATCGGTTACGCAATATCAGTTCCGCTCTCCACATTTCTAGAACTTCCAGAAATTAGAAATCCAATAAAAATATATATAGTTGAGGCTGCCGTAGGACTGTATGGCGGAATTACTTCTCTTTACGGTTTTTTAACAAAAGAGGAAAGAGATATGTATCTGCTTATAAAAGACGAAGTTCCGGGAACTGGCGCTAAAAAAGCCATGGAATATATCGATAAAATTTCAAAATCATTTGCGGATTTTAAAGCTGCAATAATTTCAAAAAATCCGGCAATGCTAAACGAGATATTCGGTTTTACAAAAAAAACAGCGGATAAACTTCTTGTCGCTTTAAAGGATAAAATATCTACAGTAAATATTTCTGGCGAAGAAAAATGGATAAGCATAAAAACAATTAAAAATACAACTATTTCAGAAGCCATAACAGGTCTTATAGCTTTAGGGTATAGAGAGCAGCAGGCAAGAGTTGCAGTAACCAACGCTTGCGAACACAATGAAAATATTACTCTTGAAGACTTAATAAGAAAATCTTTGCAATATTTGTAGTTTATACTGTCTCATTTTCAAAATTTGTTACTGCAAACCGATTTTATTTAAAAAAAGAAAAGAATACAATGAAAGAAAAACTATTTTCTAGCTCCACTTTAAATAAAATTTCTAATCCTGACTTTAAAGAAGACAGCGTCAAAGAGATTATAATTTTACCTATTCTTGAAAGACTTGGATATAAGCGAGAAAATATTATCCGCAGTAAATCTTTGAAGCATCCTTTTTTAAAGGTTGGAAGTAAAAAACGGAGCGTAAAACTTATACCCGATTATGTTTTAAAAGTAAAAGATAATTTTGTATGTGTATTAGAAGCAAAAGCACCAAATCAAAAAGTTATAAATAGTGATAATGTAGAGCAAGCTTATAGTTATGCTTTTCATCCTGAAATAAAAAGCATTTATTTTGCACTTTGCAATGGTTTAGAGTTTTCACTTTTCAGGACTTTGTCAACAGATGAGCCTATTTTATATTTTAAAATTGAAGATATAGATGAAAATTTGGAAAAACTAATAGCTTTATTATCTCCTTCAAGTTTTCAAAATGGCAAAAGTTTTGTTTACGAAGTAAGAGAAACATCTGTACAATTTGATTATAACAACAGAACTCTGCTCAAAGAAATAAAGGTAGAAAAACAAGCTGCAAAAAGGCATTTCGGTGTTCATGGATATTTTACAAAACAGAGTTGGAATGTAGTAGCTGAATACATCAAAAATTACAGTAAGTCTAGCGATTTAGTGCTTGATCCTTTTGGCGGCAGCGGTGTCACTGCTATCGAAGCTTTAATGAACGGGAGAAAAGCTGTAAGTGTAGATTTAAACCCTATGGCAGTTTTTTTAGTGAAGTCATTACTTGCGCCTGTTAAACAGTTCGAATTAGCGCAGGCATTTGAAGAAGTAAAAAATGAGTATATTAGGAAAGAGCCAAAAACAGAAGAAGAAATTCAAAAGATTTTGAAAAAATATCCAGGTCCCAAAAAACTTGCGCTTCCTAAAGGGTCGGACGTCGATACTGTAGATAAATTATTTAACAAAAAACAAATATCGCAACTTGCGCTATTGAAGTCATTAATCAAAAAACAAAAAAATGAAAATATTAGGAGTTCATTGTTGTTGATGTTTTCAGGAATGGTCACAAGAATTAACTTAACTTATCATGCTTCAAAAACAAGAGGAGGAGGTGATTGCGCCGCATTCCGATATTATCGGTATAGAATAGCTCCAGATCCTAAGAATATAGATTTTATTAAGTTTTTTGATCTTCGCTATCAAAAAGTGAGCGAAGCAAAAAAGGAAATAGAGTATTTTATAACTGATAAGACAATTTTAAACGCCCAGATTTTAAAAGGAACAGCGGCGGACTTATCTTTTTTGGGTAATGAAAGCGTTGATTACATCTATACTGATCCTCCTTATGGGAAAAAAATACCTTATTTAGATTTATCTGTAATGTGGAATGCCTGGCTTGACTTAGACGTAACAGAAGAAGACTATGAAAAAGAGGCAATAGAAGGCGGTGAACACCACAAAAGCAAAAACGATTATAATAGTCTCATAGCACAAAGCATAATGGAAATGTATAGAGTATTAAGATTTGACAGATGGCTTTCGTTTGTATTCGCCCACAAGGATCCAGAATTTTGGCATTTGATAGTCAATACAGCTGAAAGTTGCGGTTTTGAATATGTCGGGGCAGTTTCTCAAAAAAACGGACAGACAAGTTTTAAAAAACGCCAAAATCCTTTCACGGTTTTATCAGGACAGTTGATTATAAATTTCCATAAGGTAAAAAATCCGAAAACAATAATGAAAGCAAATTGCGGTATGAATATAACCGATATGATTACGCAGACTATAGAAGGAATAATTGCCAAAAATGACGGAGCGACTCTAGAGCAGATAAACGACGAGTTAATTATTAAGGGGTTGGAGCTTGGTTTTCTTGATTTATTAAAGAAAGAATATTCAGATATTACACCTTTTCTTCTTGAAAATTTTGACTATGACAAACAAACAAAAATTTTTAGCATAAAAGAAAATGCAAAATTTCAAACGCATATTGATGTTAAATTGCGCATTAGATATTACTTAATCAGCTACTTGCGCAGAATGGAAAGTGAAAATAAAGCTCCGACTTTTAACGAGATAGTGTTTCGTATATTACCTCTTTTGAAAAATGGAATAACACCTGAAGAACAGACAATTTTAAACGTGCTTGAGGACATCGGGCAACGCGTCGGCGAAAGCAACTGGAAACTTAAACAAGATGGACAACTTTCATTAGGCGGATTTTAATACATACGATAAATATGCTTTATAAGAGTACTCAAGAGTTAAATCATGGACGAAACAGAAAGAATTGTCGAAACTTCAAAACTTATTGAAGAAGACGGAATAGAAAATATCCTAAGACCGCAAAGTCTTGACGATTTTATAGGTCAGGACAAACTCAAAAATAATCTTAAAGTTTTTATAGAAGCTGCAAAAAAAAGACACGAGGCGCTAGACCATTGCTTACTTTATGCTCCACCCGGACTAGGAAAAACAACTCTTTCGCATATAATTGCAAAAGAAATGGGTGGTAATTTAAGAATAACGGCAGGACCGGTTTTAGAAAGAGTCGGAGACTTGGCGGCAATACTTACAAATCTTTCTGAGGGCGATATCTTTTTCATAGACGAAATCCACAGAATGAATCATCTTGTTGAAGAATCTTTATATCCAGTCATGGAAGATTTTAAACTTAATATTATAATAGGACAAGGTCCTTCGGCAAAAACAATTAAACTGTCTATTCCTCATTTTACATTGATAGGCGCAACAACAAGGGCAGGACTTTTATCAAGTCCTTTGAGAGACAGATTTGGTATCATAGAACATCTGGATTTTTACAGTACAAAAGAACTTGAGCATATAGTTAACCGTTCTGCCACAGTAATGAATATTGTTGTGGACGAAGATGCAAGCAAAGAAATTGCAAGACGCTCAAGGGGAACGCCAAGAATAGTAAACAGACTTCTAAAAAGAGTAAGAGATTTTGCTGAAGTAAGAGAAGGCAAAATTACGCACACTATAGCAAAAGAAGCACTTAATGCTTTGGAAGTTGACAGTGCGGGACTCGATAAAATAGACAGACTTATTCTTACCGTTTTGATTGAGAAATTTGACGGCGGTCCTGTAGGCATTGACACTATTGCAGCAGTCATATCTGAAGAGCCAGATACTATAATAGATGTTTATGAACCATATCTTATACAATCCGGTTTTATAGCAAGAACGCCAAGAGGCAGAGTTGTTACCGATACTGGATATAAACATGTCGGTCTTGAACTTCCAAAAAGAGATATTGTAAAGTGAAAAAGAAAGTTTTACTTCATATTTGCTGCGCTCTATGTTCAGCGGCTGCAGTAAAAATGCTCCGTGATGAATACGCTATTTCTTTCTATTGGTACAATCCCAATATTTATGACGAACAAGAATATAGGAACAGAAAAAATGCGGTTACTAAATACGCGGAAGAATTAAACGTTTTGCTCTATGAAGAAAAAGATTTTCTTTACAACTATAACAACTGGAAAAATAAAAGTTCCGAAAAGTGTAATCTTTGTTATACATTGAGACTAGAAAAAACCGCAACGTTTGCAAAACAAAATAAATTTGATTTTTTTTGCACTTCACTTCTCTCAAGTCCCTACCAAAAACAAGACTTAATAAAACAAATCGCAGATAATTTTGCCGATAAATACGTAATAGAATTCTTGTCCAGCGATTTTAGAACAGGTTTTTATGAAGGTAAAAATTCTTTAAGGCAAAAAGGATATTATGTACAGAAATACTGCGGTTGCAATAAATCTTTGAACGAAAGATTGAAACTTAAAGAAGACACTACGCAATAATAGAGTTATAAAATCGAATAATCCAGAGAATCAGGACGCTTTAAGGATTTTATTATTCGATAAACTAATAGAATCAAAATGAAAATTAAAGTTTTATTAATATTTACTGTCTTTTTCTTATGCTATTGCTATAACGTCTATGCGGCGGCGGATGTACAGGAAAACATAAATGTCGGCATAATACTTGATACTCCTTCTTTTAGGACAGGAAGTTCAAAAGATTTTTTTATCTCTGACGCATCAAACAAAAAACTAAAACTTACTAAAGGTATCACCGACATTTATTGCTCTGAAAAAGGTATTCAAGTAGAAAAACTGTTTTTGTCACCACCTCTAAAAATAGAACCTTCAAACGGCGTCATTTTTGCTGATTCCAAACCTTACAGAGGATATCTAATAGTAGAAAAATCAGGAAATAAATTAAATATTATCAATGTCCTAACTTTAGAAGATTACATAAAAGGTGTTTTACCTAAAGAAGCATCGGTTGATTGGAATATAGAGGCATTAAAAGCCCAAGCCGTAATAAGCAGAACATACGCAATCATAAATTTAAACAAGCATTCGAGTCAAGGATTTGATATATGCTCTACAACTCATTGTCAGGTTTACGGCGGTGCAGGTGTTGAAGTCACTCCATGCAATAAAGCAATTTTAGAAACTCAATGCGAAGTCTTAACTTATAACGGGGAACTTGCGCAGACTGTTTTTCATGCAAATTGCGGCGGACATACAGAAGATCCGCAATATGTATGGAATTGGCAAGATACGCCTCCATACTTAAAAGGAGTAAAGTGCGACTACTGCGCCGCAGCTCCATATACAAACTGGGAAAAAGCACTGGACGAAAGTTTCATAAGGAAACAACTTTCAGATAATAATATAGGGGAAATTAAAAAGATTAAAATCAAGGGGAAGACTTCGGCAGGCTCCGCAAAAGAATTAAAAATAATACATTCAGAAGGTGAACTTACGCTTAATGCCTATCAATTTCGCCTCGCTGTTGATGCATGGCAGATAAAAAGCCACTCTTTTGATTCTATAAAAATAAATGGCAACAAATTTCACTTTAAAGGCAAAGGATGGGGACACAAAGTAGGTTTGTGCCAATGGGGTGCCAAGGGTATGGGGGAAAAAGGTAAAACTTATAAACAGATTTTAGTTCACTTTTATCCCGAGACAAAAATTGAAAAGGTTGTTTATAAATGACAGATGCAGATAATTTTTTATCTAATTATGACTATGAAATTCCAAAAGAGTTAATCGCGCAAAAACCAGTTGAAAATAGGCAGGATTCAAGACTTTTTGTCGTCAATAGAAGAACACAAAAATTTTATCATAGAAAATTTTCTGACATTGTTGAATATTTCAACGCCGGCGATTGTCTTACAATTAATATAACAAAAGTTATACCATCAAGACTTTTCGGTAAAAAAAGCGGTGGCGGAAAAGTGGAAATATTGTTTCTCGACCCGCGCCAAAAAGATGGGGAATACAAAGTTTTGATAAAACCTTTTATTAGCAGCGGAAAAAAAGTGTATTTTGAAGACGGCTATGAATGTGAAATAATGTCAAAAACAGAAACAGGTGAGACCATAGTTAAATTTAATAAGTCTGGAATCTTAGAATTCCTGCAGAAACACGGCATTATGCCACTACCGCCTTATATAAATAGAAAAGGCAAGCTTGCATGGGAACTGTCAGATTTTGACAAGCAAAGATATCAAACAATTTACGCCAAAACTTTAGGCGCCATTGCAGCTCCTACAGCAGGTCTCCATTTTACCGAAGATATTTTAGGAACACTAAAAGCAAAAGGCATAAATATCGCAACTTTAACTCTTTATGTGGGATGGGGAACTTTTAAACCTATAAACACTGCAAAGCTAAATAATCATATTATGCTTTCGGAAAAATTTATTATAGACAAAACAAATGCGAAAATTATAAATTCAGCGATAAATAACAATAAAAAAATTGTTGCAGTGGGGACTACTTCGGTAAGAGCACTCGAATTTGCCGCAAGCAAATCTGGTTTTCTAAAAAATGACAAATTTTTCATAAAAGATATCTCTGGCGAAACTTCAATTTTTATATATCCTGGATATAAATTTAAAATAATAAATACTTTAATCACCAATCTTCATCTTCCTAAATCGACGCCTCTCATAATGGCAAGCGCTCTTTCTTCAAGAGAAATTATGCTCAAAGCTTACAAAGAAGCTGTAAAAGAAAAATACAGATTTTTTTCCTACGGAGATTCTATGCTTATTCTATAGAGTACATAGATTCTGGTTTGGCAGATTTACGTTATAATGATGGCTGCCAATTTTGAAAAGGTTTTAAGTGATTTCAAGACGTATATTTGATTGATAATCATAAGAATTAAAAAAGAGAGAAACTCAAAAATGCCTTAGGTTTGAAGCTTGAGAAACCGTTCGAATTCCCATTTTTAGGGAGAATTTGACGCATAAAGAAAAGAAATCGAAGAATATTACAGGCTAGCAGCTAAGGCAATGGCTGTTTCAATAGCGGTTTTGTTAAGCAGTTTTGTAGCAGTTGTAGCGTGTTTGATTACATACTTATGTCAAAAGCCAAAAGACACACCGAAAAAGCGAATGATAGAATTATTAGCACTCGCGAGAACGAAAGAGCAGATAGAATAGAGGCAAAAGCTGACAAAGTAGAAACCGAATATTTTGACAAAATAGGAGCTATAAATTAAATAAAGCACAAACAATAGACGAGTTATAAAACGAAAGCAAGGGGGAAACAGAACTAAAAATCGTCGACTATTGCACCGCAAATATCGCTAGAGTGTGGATACTATTATACAAAGAACTAAATAGAGTTCGTATTATGCAAAGCAATGTTGTAGAAACGAACTACGCTTTAAGAAAAAACTTCTTAGATATGACGGCAGGTAGAGATTACTGATATGAACGTCGTCTTAAATTAGGAAAAATAGAGAAAGAGCCTGCGGATTTGAAGAGGTATTGCATCAACCATGCATAAAGAAATTGAACGGTTAAGATATCAATTTGGGAGAGTAGTGAATCGAAGTACAACGGTTGAACATGAAACCTCTTCTCAAGGTGAGTACAGACGCTTCACAAAAGAGCGAAGAACGATGGCGAGAGCAAATAATAGCTGGTTGACATAAACCAAAGAAATTATGTCGTGATAAAAAAACTCACTGGAGAGAAGAACAAACTTTCAGTTATGTGCTCAAATTTCCACAGATGATATAGTTATGTGAAAACGCACACTAAACGGACAAACGATGACGACCAACCTTTAGAATTTATTGATACTCGTCAACGTAGAAGACGTGATAAGCGAAAATAAAGTATTGGGAAATGAAGTGTAGTGAATGAGATATAAAATGAGTTGCTTAGGATATCAAATTACAGGAAGAATTCCAGTATAATATAAGATGAAATGTGATTTATGAAATAGCAAGTCATAGTAAGAAATAATTTGTAATCGTGGCAAATCAAGAACAAAAATAAATTTTAGCGGTTCGATAAATTAGCAGAGCCAAAATACCAGTTTCATCGCACATATAAACAATACTTTGTCTGACCTTTATCTGACAACAATAAATACAATAGCTCTAAATATAATGATAATCCCGTAAAATTATTAATGGTTAATAAGTGAGTATATTGCAAAACGCTACAACTTAATGTAAAATATATAAAAAAGAAATTTGCAACACGGTATAATTAGCTAATGCTAAAAGTCGCAATTTATATATGTATAAAAGTGAAATAAAAATGATTATTAAAATTAAACAATACTTTAGAGTATTGTCAACTTAGTCTGTGATTATTTTTGTTATACTAAAAAAATAATTATGGGAGAAATAAAGATGGAAAAAAGCAATGTAATATTTTTTGATACAACACTGAGAGATGGAGAACAATCGCCGGGCGCAAGCATGAATTTAAAAGAAAAACTAATTGTTGCAAATCAGCTTGCAGCTTTAGGTGTTGATGTTATTGAAGCAGGCTTTCCAATTTCCAGTCAGGGAGACTTTGAGGCTGTAAAAACTATATCTCAGCAAATTAAAACATCTTCAATCGCAGGATTATGTAGAGCTTCTGAAAAAGATATCAATGCTTGCTGGAATGCCATAAAATATTCAAAAAAACCTAGGATACACATATTTCTGGCGACTTCCGACTTGCATATGGAAAAGAAGCTTCAAAAAACCAGATCACAAGTGTTAGATATGGCTATAAAGTCCATTAAATATGCAAAAAGTTTATGTAAAGACATAGAATTTTCTGCTGAAGACGCAGGAAGGTCAGATATGGACTTTTTGTGTAAAGTTGTAGAAGCCGTTATAGACGCAGGTGCAACTACTGTAAATATTCCAGACACTGTGGGTTATACAACTCCTGTTGAATTCGGACAAAAAATAGCTGAAATTAAAAGAAAAGTTCCCAATATTGACAAAACAATCTTAAGTGTTCATTGCCATAATGATTTGGGGCTTGCGGTCGCAAATTCTTTATCCGCAATTGAAAATGGCGCAAGACAAGTTGAATGTACAATTAACGGCATAGGAGAAAGAGCAGGAAATGCATCTCTTGAAGAAATCGCAATGGCATTGAAAGTGAGACCTCATTACTACAATGCAAAACATTCAATTAAAACAAATGAAATATACAATACAAGTAAGCTTGTTTCAAGGTTAACTGGAATTCCAGTACAGGTAAACAAAGCCATTGTAGGTGCGAATGCTTTTGCTCATGAATCTGGAATTCATCAGGATGGAGTTCTTAAGGCAAGAGAAACTTATGAAATTATGAGTCCGGCCGATGTGGGTGTTCCCGAAAGTTTATTGGTTTTAGGCAAGCACTCAGGCAGACATGCGTTCTTCAAAAGGATTAAAGATCTAGGGTATAAATTAAAGGATAAAACATTAGAACAATTATTTGAAAATTTTAAAATTTTAGCTGATAAAAAGAAAACGATTTTCGACGATGACATAATCGCTTTGATTGAAGAAGATTCCTCTTCAGGGAAAGAGACTTTCATTTTGAATTACTTAAGCGCTACTTCAGGTACTGGAACAATACCGACAGCAACTGTAAAAATTCTAAAAAGTGAAGAAGACAACAAAAAAATAAAACCTATGATTTTTCAAGAAGCAGCCTGCGGCTCAGGACCTGTTGATGCAGTATACAAAGCAATAGATAAAATAATAAATATGGATATCAAACTTACGGATTTTTCATTACGATCTGTTTCTTCGGGAGAAGATGCACTCGGAGAAGTTATTTTAAAAATAGAGTATATGGGAATGATGTATTCAGGTAAAGGAACTTCAACAGATATAGTTGAAGCAAGCGCAAAAGCTTATATGCAGGCAATTAATAAAGCAAAATCGTTCTATAACAATAAAAAAAAGGGGAAATAAATGGGCAGTACTATTACAGAAAAAATATTGGCATCACACTGTGGTAAAAAAGTTGTTGAGCCAAATGAGTTTATAGAGCCAAAAGTTGATATAGCGCTTTCAAATGATGTTACAGCACCTTTGGCAGTAAAAGAGTTCAGAAAAGCCAAAATAAAAAAGGTTTTCAATAAAAACAAAATAGCTTTTGTGATGGATCATTTTACGCCAAATAAAGACATATTAAGTGCAGAACATGTTAAATTTGTAAGAGAATTCGCAAAAGAACATAAAATAAAACATTATTATGAAGGTGGAAATGTTGGCGTAGAACATGCTCTGCTTCCTGAAAAAGGTATCATAGTTCCTGGAGATGTTGTTATAGGTGCAGATTCGCATACTTGTACCTATGGAGCATTGGGTGCATTTTCAACAGGAGTCGGTTCAACAGATGTCTCAGCAGCAATAGCAACTGGAAAAGTGTGGTTTAAAGTTCCCAATTCAATTAAATTTGTTTTAACTGGGAAATTAAATAAATGGGTAAGTGGCAAAGACATTATCCTTTATATAATCGGACTTATCGGTGTTGACGGAGCGCTTTATAATTCGATGGAATTTGCTGGTCCTTTATGCAAAAAACTTACAATGGCCGATAGACTTACAATAGCTAATATGGCTATTGAAGCAGGTGGAAAAAGCGGTATATTTACGCCTGATGAAATTACAGAAAATTACGTGGCAAAAAGAGCGCAAAGAAAATATAAATTTTATACAAGTGATAAAGATGCAAAATATTTGAAAATATTTGAAATAGACTGCAATAAAATTTTGCCTCAAGTAGCAATTCCTTTTTTACCGTCAAATACAAAAGCTGTAAAAGATATCAAAAAAACTTATATAGATCAAGTCGTAATAGGCTCTTGCACTAATGGCAGAATTGAAGATTTAAGAATTGCCGCATCGATTATAAAAAAAGGCAAAAAAGTAAATCCTAACGTCAGAACGTTTATAATCCCTGCTACGCCAGAAGTTTATTCTCAAGCCTTAGATGAAGGACTGCTCAGAATATTTATGGATGCTGGAGCTGTAATTTCCGCACCGACATGCGGTCCATGTCTCGGCGGACATATGGGAATACTTGCATCGGGAGAAAAGTGCGTTTCAACTACAAACAGAAATTTTGTAGGAAGAATGGGACATGTTGAATCGCAATTATTCTTGGCAAACCCTGCAATAGCAGCAGCATCAGCGATAAAAGGTTATATAGCGACACCGGACGAAATTTAGAACATGGTTTCTCAGGTCGGTCTTCACGCGCGCTATATAAAAATATTATATCTTTGCATTAAGTGCGATAAATACAGCGAGGAGATTTGTTTTTTAATGAATCAGATTGCCATGAAAAATGAAAATATTATACATTTCAAATCAAATATCGAAAAGGGAGTATATGATGTCTGATATAATTCTAAAAGGTAAAGCTCATAAATATGGTTCAAATGTAAACACAGATGAAATAATACCAGCAAGATATCTAAACACAACAGATCCTGCGATACTTTCAAAATACTGTATGGAAGATATAGATAAAAATTTCGTAAAAAATGTAAAGCCAGGAGATATAATAGTTGCAGAAAATAATTTCGGATGCGGATCCTCAAGAGAACACGCTCCGATAGCAATTAAAGCCGCAGGCATTTCAGCTGTGATAGCAAACTCTTTTGCAAGGATATTTTTTAGAAATTCAATAAATATAGGACTTCCGATTTTGGAATCTCCAGAAGCTGTAAAAGCAATAAAAAGTGGCGATACTATTGAGATAAATTTAAATGAAGGCATTATAAAAAATGTGACTAAAAATAAATCTTATCAGTCACAACCTTTTCCAGAATTTATGCAGAAAATCATAAAAGCAGGCGGACTTTTGGACTATATAAAAAGCACAGGCGGAGAACAGAGTTAAGCAAAATTTGTATAAAATTTTAAAATATGGAGTTATAAAATGCCCAAAACTTATAAAATAGCGATTCTTCCCGGTGATGGAACAGGACCTGAAGTAATAAAAGAAGGCATAAAAGTAATTGAAACTGCGGCAAAGAAAAATAGTTTTAAATTTGATTTTACAAACTACGATATCGGCGGAAGTAGATATTTAAAAACAGGTGAAATTCTCCCCGATAGTGTTATAGAAGAATTTAAAAAATTCGACGCAATGTATCTCGGTGCGATAGGACATCCTGACGTAAAACCAGGAATTCTTGAAAAAGGTATTCTTTTGAAACTTCGTTTTGAACTCGAGCAGTACATAAATCTACGGCCAGTTAAACTCTATCCCAATGTTGAAACTCCTTTAAAAAATAAAGAACCTGAAGATATAGATATGATAATTGTCCGCGAAAACACAGAAGGTCTATACACAGGGGCAGGCGGATTTTTGAAGAAAGATACACTACAAGAAGTGGCAATTCAAGAATCCATAAACACAAGATTTGGTGTTGAAAGATGCATCCGTTACGCATTTGAACTTACCAAAAAAAGAGCGAAGAATAATAAATTGACATTGTGTGGTAAAACAAATGTCTTAACTTACGCTTCAGATTTATGGCAGCGTACTTTCAATGTTGTTGCAAAAGAATATCCGCAGGTAAAAGGCAATTATGTAAACGTCGATGCAGCATGTATGTGGTTCGTAAAAAATCCCGAATGGTTTGATGTTGTTGTTACCGATAACCTTTTCGGTGATATTATTACGGATTTAGCTGCTATGATTCAAGGTGGTATGGGCATTGCAGCAGGAGGAAATATCAATCCTGAAGGCGTATCAATGTTTGAACCTATGGGTGGATCTGCTCCCAAATATACAGGATTAAATATAATAAATCCTATAGCAACAATCAATGCAGGTGCAATGATGCTTGAAACAATCGGTGAATCTAAAGCTGCAAAAGACATAGACAATGCAGTTATTAAAGCTTTAGAATCGGGCAAAATTAAGAGCATGTCAGCTGGAAAAATGGGACTTTCAACAACGGAAGTCGGTGATTTAATCGCTTCATTAATATAGTAAAACAAGTCTCAAATAAGAAAGAAAAGAATTGTTTATTCACAAGCACTATTGAGGAGGTTAATTCCCATACCATAGTGCTTGATTCTTTTTAAAAACGAGGAAAAAAAATGAAGAAATTCAAAGTAGCAGTAGCTGGCGCTACCGGTGCAGTAGGGCTTGAAATGATTAAGATGCTTGAAAGTAGAAATTTTCCTGTGGAAAGTATAAAATTTTTAGCTTCAAAACGCTCTGTAGGTAAAAAATTGACATATAATGGTAAAGAAGTTGCAGTCGAATTGCTTACAAAAAACGGCGGTAGAGGTGTCGACATCGCACTTTTTAGCGCGGGTGCAGCAGTTTCTAAAGAGTTCGCTCCTTTTTTCACGGCTGACGGATGTTTTGTCATAGATAATTCAAGTGCGTGGAGAATGAATAAAGATATTCCTTTAGTTGTTCCAGAAGTAAATCCACATGATTTGAAAAAAGAGAAAAAGCTTATCGCAAATCCTAACTGCTCGACAATTCAAATGGTTGTGGCCTTAAAACCTTTGCATAATTTTGCAAAAATAAAAAGGATTATTGTTTCAACATACCAAGCAGTTTCGGGAGCAGGACAAAAAGGCATAAATGAGCTTGCTGAACAAACAAAAGCATGGGCTAAAGGTGAAACAATCCTAGCTGCAGATAAATTCCAGTATCAAATAGCCTTTAACCTTATACCACAAATAGATGTTTTCACGGAAAATGGATATACAAAAGAAGAAATGAAAATGACAAATGAAACAAAGAAAATTATGGGTGATAATTCAATAGAAGTCAGTGCAACATGTGTAAGAGTTCCAGTATTCCGTTCGCATTCAGAAAGCGTATGGATTGAAACTGAAAAACCGATTTCTCCGGCACAGGCAAAAGAGTTATTTTCAAAAGCTAATGGAATTCAACTTTTAGATGAACCTAAAAATAATAAATATCCAATGCCTTTGTCTGCAGAAAATATGCAGATGACCTATATTGGAAGAATTCGTTCTGATATTTCAACAAAAAACAACGCCTTAACACTTTGGATAGTATCTGACAATCTTTTGAAAGGTGCTGCATTAAATGCAGTCCAAATTGCAGAAGTGCTTGTAAAAAACAAACTCATATAAAAAACTCTCAATAAAAACATCAAAATAAACATCAAACCCAATAAAACCCAAGCCTTTGTCTGCAGAAAATATTCTGACAATCTTTCTTTCAATCTTTCTTTTGATTTGATTTGAATGGTTGCTTCTAATGCTTCTTAATTTTAATATTTTGCTATTTAATAACAATTAAAGACAAATACAATCATAGTTAAAATTATTTATATTTATAAATGTAAATTTTAATAATCATAATATTTTACTTTACTGTTTATAACTCATTGGGATGCGTACTGTACTTAACATAATATTGATTATCGGACACTTGCAATTATAATGAACTACAGCCCAATGTCGCCTGTTTGTAAAACGTATGAACTGTTTGTCTTTTCTTTTGCTTTTCTAACGTACGCAATAAGTAGTGCAAATATTGGATTGGAAGAGATGTGCGGGTGCGGCAAAGAGCATGTAGGCTGTAAAGCCTCTGGACACGCATGTGAATACAGTTATGTGAGAATGAAAAAACACCCTGAGAACTGCAAGCTCAAGGCACTGACAAACTTATTTCAGGCGCAAACCACACGCAACTCCTCAGGACTTATATACGCTGCTTAGAAGCCCTCATAACCAGATAGGACACGATATTATGTAGTCGAGAGAAAGTAGCTAAGAGTAGTAATTATTTTATTTCAGTTGATATACCTATATTTCCAAGTAAATCAAGATAAGTATCAGGATCAAGTTCCTCAACATTTACCATTTTTTTGACATCCCAATTTCCATTAGCAATTAAAATAGCAGCTGCAACAACCGGGACACCTGCAGTATAACTTATAGCTTGAGATTCAACTTCCTCATAACAGGCTTTATGATCGCATACATTATATATGAAAATCTCTTTTTTATGTCCATTCTTTACTCCTACTACCAAATCCCCTATACAAGTCTTGCCTGTATAATCGGGAGCAAGAGTTTTAGGATCAGGTAGACAAGCTTTTACTACTTTTAAGGGTACCACCTCAAGCCCTTCAACTGTTTTTACAGGTTTTTCCGACAAAAGTCCTATATTCCTAAGTACATTGAAGCAATTTATGTAGTGATCACTAAATCCCATCCAAAATCTCACTGAATTAGCATCAATATTTTTTGAAAGAGAATGAATTTCGTCATGACCATTCAAATATATAGTTTGTTTACCTACCACAGGGAAATTGTAAACCTTCTTTTCAGAATGAACGGGTTTGCACACCCATTGTCTATCTATCCACGACCAAACTTTTACAAACTCTCTGAAATTTATCTCAGGATCAAAATTTGTTGAAAAATACTTATTATGAGTCCCAGCATTAACGTCCATAATATCTATCGTATCTATTACATCGAAAAAATGCTTCTTTACATATGCCGCATAAGCATTTACAACACCCGGGTCAAATCCAGCACCTAAAATCGCCGTTACACATTTATCTCGGCAACGTTCCCTGCGTTTCCACTCATAGTTTGCATACCATGGGGGATCTTCGCATACTCTATCCGGTTCCTCATGGATTGCAGTATCTATATATGCTGAGCCGGTTTCTATACAGGCTTCTAATATTGACATATTACAAAATGCTGACGCTAAATTTAGTGTAATGGAAATTTTAAGGTCTTTTATTAACTTTATCATCTCACGAATGTCTAAAGCATTTATTTGTTTGATTTGTATTTTTTTTGAAGTATCTTTATAACTTTTTTTGCGTTCTATGCTTTCCAATATCTGTTCACAGTTTTCAAGTGAACGCGAAGCTAAACAAATGTCTCCAAATAAATCGTTGTTTTGCGCAAGTTTATGAGCAACAACATGACCTACACCGCCCGCTCCCAAAAGAAGTATGTTCCTTTTTTCCATTTCCTATAAATCCTCCTCACCAACCTTTTAAATTTATGATAAATCTTTTAAGAAATCATTATATAAAAACTCCTTTATAATTTCTACTCTTTCGTCAAGTCTTTTAACAACAATAGAAGGCATTTTAAGTCCGTTAAACCAGTTTTTTTTAACCATTGTGTATCCTGCGGCATCGATAAAATGCACAATAGAACCAATTTCAAGCTTATCCGCGAGTTTATACTCACCGAAAATATCTCCAGCAAGACAAGATCTTCCAGCAATAATATATCTGTTTCCTCCAGCTTTAGCATTGATTTTTGCAGGAGTTCCATATATAAGCAAATCAAGCATATGTGCTTCAATAGAAGCATCCACTATTGCAATATCTTTTATATTTTTTACGATGTCTAAAACTTTAGTAACGAGTTCGCAACTTTCTGTAATCGCAGCTTCCCCGGGTTCTAAATAAATCTGAACATTATATTCTTCGCTAAAACTCTTCAACTTCTTACAGAACTCATCTAAAGGATATTCATCTTTTGTAAAGTATAATCCACCGCCAAGACTAACCCATTCGACTTTATTTAAAACTCTTTTATATTTTTCGGCTAACTTATCAAGCATACCGCTAAAACTTTCAAAATCATCATTTTCACAGTTATAATGGAACATTAAACCACTTATATTATCTAAAACTGATATAATATCTCTTTCCGATATCACACCAAGTCTTGAATATTTCCTTGCAGTGTCAGCCAAATCAAAATGTGAATAACTTATTCCTGGATTTATTCTCAAGCCAACCTTAATATGCTTTACTTCATTATAAAACATTTTAAGTTGCGATACAGAATTAAATATGATTTTGTCAGAAATGTTTTTTAGTGCCTTAATATCGTCTGCAGAATAAGCGACGCTGAAAGCATGTGTTTCCTTCCCGAATTTTTCATAACCAAGTTTTGCTTCAAAAAAGGAACTGCTCGTTGTACCGTCCATATACTTACTCATTAAGTCAAATACAGACCACGTAGAAAAACATTTTAACGCTAAAACCAATTTAGCTCCACTATGATCTCTCACATGTTGAATTTTTTTTAGGTTTTTGAGTAGTTTTTTCTCATCAATCAAATAATACGGCGTTTCTATTTCTTTGTTCATTGTTAGGATAGAGACTTATATCTATCTTGCTCTCCTTATCTAAAATATGTTATTTAACGAAAATGCTAAAAAAATAACCGCTGCTACCACTATCGTCTGACAACTTATATACTAAAAACATTAAATTTTCTCGAGTGCTTTTAAAACAGACATTCCGGGTTTTATACCAACTTTCTGTGCATGCGTAGTAGAATTTATAATATTTTTTTTCAGCATATCATCAACAGTTTTTACCCCTGTGGCAATTGCCGCAACACTTCCTACTCTCTCAGCAGTTTCAAGATTCAAATATCCGCACATTATAAAACCGTTATTTCCTCTTATAAAAACTAAGTTACTACCTGGAAATAATTCCCCTTCAAAACCACAATATTTTCTTTCGTTTATAACAAACTCCTTTAATTGCATTTTCCCCTCTTTTGCTCAGTTTAGTTTATACTATCCACTTTCAATTCTGCCACTGCTGCAGTGAGAATATCACCTCCTTTACATTCGTCCCATTTCCGTTAGACAAAATAAACAAATACTCGTTATGCTCCTCAACCTTTTCCATGGCAGCGTCCATTTTTTTCAAGAATACGTTGCTTTTCTCGTTTCTAGAACGCAGATTGCGATTATCATCGCTATCGCGGACGAAAAACCTGCTTCTAATACGATGAAAGGATAGTCTGATATGATTCTGTTATATCGTTTTTTCCATTTCCCATCCCGTGTTTTTTATAGCTATTGGTCTACTAGTATTGGGAAACGTCCGTTTTCGTGGGCAAAATCAACCAGATGGTTACAGCAAATTTGCTCGATTGCGTTATTTCCATTGACCTCTTCCTCTATTTATTTGAGTACTGCAGCATCTAGTGTCAAGTCATTCGATTCTTCAAGCATTTTCTTTTTCTTCAAAATCCATATAAAAATTCACAAAGAATGTCTTTTAGCGCTTTTTTCACTTCATTACAATCTTTCTTTTTGGGATAATATCTATAAGTTTCATCTTAAAACTGTCGTATCTTTAGCACGTCCACAAAATTAAAAACCAAATAAAAACAATGCTTTTTTATATTCTATAAAAAAACTAGCTCCTCTTCCCAAATTTACTCTTGTGTTGTAAACATTTGCACATCTCGCGTTTTCCGCGCTAGACAGCAAGCGTAAGCAAAGGTAAGTTTGTCATTGAGTATTTAAAACGACAAAAAAGTTGCTTGCAAATTGCATTCCGGCGACAATATTTGAGGGTTCGTTTATATCCTTGCCAAAGAGGATTATTCACATGATTATTTCCATCGACGATATCTCATTTAAAATCACAAATATAGATACATGCAGTCAAAATTATATGACAGTTTTTAATAAATAAAAGTATCCTTCATTTAAATCATTTCAAACAAAGTTTGACTGTTATATCAAAATTTGCTAGTTTTACAAAGTTCTAAAATTAAAAATAATAACCGAAAAACGAATTAAATGGATTATAAACTATGGTTCTGGATTGTAAATATTGTTTTAACAGCTTTAAGATTCCTGATAATAGGCAAAATTAATCTCAATATAGACAAAGTTCATTATCAGTTATACACAGAGTCTTTAGGTTTTTCTTATTTTGACCACTCATTGTTTACAACATATTTAATTAAAGCATCAACATCTATTTTCGGCAATAATGAATTTGCAGTAAAATACTATGGAACAATAAAAGAGAGCGTTTTTGGACTACTTTGGTCATTTTAGTAAGCACAATGGCAGTAGGATCTCTCATAATGTTTCCTTTAAAATATTATTTTGAAAGACCACGCCCTTTAAAAGTATTTGGAGATAGAAATGTAAATATATTTTTCGAGAAACTATATAATAATTCTTTTCCATCAGGACATACACAAATTGTACTTTCTGTATGCACTTTTATGTTTATAATGGTAAGAAAATATTGGTATTGGTACATAATTTTGGCTTTAGGAACAAGTTTTGAGAGAATATATGCAGGACATCATTTCCCTTTTGACGTCATGGTAGGAGCAGTAATAGGAATGATTTCTGCTTATGTAACGGTTACTTTATTTAGGAAGTATTCTAAAATAAAAATATAATATCGTCACGTTATCTTTACATCATATTCAAAATACACAGCAATTCCAGATATTCTAACCATTAAGAGAATTATTTGTTAAAATTCACAGACATTGAAAGAAACTCCGGGTTGTTGTTAATATAAACTTTTTGACATGTTTATCTACATTTCATATTCATCTTTTTGAATCATTTACAAGCAAAGCAGTCTTTACTGACAACCAGATGTGTATTCTACTTAAACATTTTTACATTAACGCCAACGTATATGGCAGTCCCATGCATCGGATAATCTGCTATAAGTTCATAATTGGCACTGCCTACATTAAGTCCTTTCACCCATAAACTTAAATTATCGTTTATTTTATAATTCAAATCCATGCTAAGCGTAATAAAGCTGTCCAGACTTTGTGTATTTGCATCATTGGCAAACACTTCATCTTTATAAAAAAGATTCGCAGAGACCGACAAGTTCTTCATTGGTTTAACGGTTACGCCACAATTGACAGTATTCTTAGGGTTGTATGCTAAAATCTTCTTTGTTTTTTTATTTTCCGATTTGAGATATGTATAATTTAACCTGAAATCAAGAAACGGCATCACAATATACACTGCTTCAAACTCAAAACCATATTGTCTTGCTTTATCTATATTTTTAACTTGAAACTCTCCATTAGCAGAATAATACCAGTTTATTAAATCCTTACCGTCGATATAATAAGCATTACCTGCTAATCGTAATTTGTTGTGCGAATACTCAATACCAATGTCACTTGATATTCCATGTTCAGGTTTTAAATTTGCCTCTCCGTACATTCTATAACTTGACTGATTCCAGTAAAGCTCAGTAAAAACAGGCGCTCTCCATACCTTTCCTATATTTGCAGAAATTTTAACTCTTTTATCCGCATTAAAAATCGCACTTATCGAAGGAATAAAAACATTCTGATATTGCGAATTGTTGTCATATCTCATTGCCGATATTATTATAACCTTTCCGACCTGCGAAGTAAGCTTTGTATAAAATGCATAATTTCTCATACTTTTATCTAAACTGTACCCTGATAAATCCTCATTCTCCTTATAATATTTATTTTCAAATTCTAATCCAATAAGAGCAATTTCTTTATAATGAATATCGGCATGAACGCCATAAATATCGGAAGTATACTTATATTTACTTTCAGCAAATACCACAGAGTCATACGGATTTCCATTAGCATCATAAAAAAGTCTTATATTATCGGATAGATATCCACTGACATTCAAAAAACCTGTATCAGATATGCTAAAATCATAATCAAACTTTATGTATTTATTATCATCTTCCTGCTCATTTTTGGGAGTAAAATATGACAATGGTCCAGGAACACCACATTTGCTTTCGTAAACATTTCCGCTTAAAGATAACTTTGATTTTTCAGATACATTAAGCTGCCCGCTAAAAAAAGCATTTACATTTGTAAACTTTGAATTTTTCCTATATCCAGTACTCGAAATACTGGATACTGAAGCAAAAGCACCATATTTGTCAGTTGCACACGCCACTGTCAAAACAGGATTTAATGTGTTAAAACTCCCATAAGATACTACAAAATCAACAATCGGTGCGGTTTCAGTTGCTTTCTTTGTTATAACATTGACAACTCCTCCAAAAGCACCCGCTCCATGAACTGCTGTTCCTGAACCTCTTATAATTTCAACTCTTTCAATAATATTAGCCGGTATCGACGTAAAGTCCACGCTGCCTAGCCCTATATCGTTAACTCTGCGCCCGTTAATTAATACTAATGTATGCAATGATGATGCTCCGCGTATCGAAATGCTTGTATTTGCACCTACTGTCCCTACGCTTCTAAAGTTAACACTAACCTCGTTTTGCAAAAGTTCACCAAGCGTTTCAAAGTGTTTTTCTTCTACAGTTTTTTGCGTAATAACTGAAACATTTATAGGAAGTTTTTTCGCACTATTATCATGTTTTGTCAAAGTTAGAAAAACATCACGCGCTAAAACAATATTTACCACAAAAACAAGACAAAACAATGTACTTAATATTTTCTTCATTTTTCATTTTCTATCTCTTTCTGGTTTTACTCACCGGTATAATATACGGTCTATTTGAAATCGGATTTGTCTTTACAATAACCGTCGTATTATAAACTCTTTCGATATCTTTATAATTCAAAACCTCTTCGGCTGTTCCCTGCTTGCAAATTGAACCGTCTTCCATTAAAACCAGCTTATTGCAAAATTCCCCCGCTGCATTCAAATCATGCAAAGTTAAAATTACTGTTTTATTACATTTTTCATTTAAATCTCTTAAAATCTCCAAAATATCATTTTGACTGCCTATATCCAAATGCGATGTAGGTTCATCAAAAACAACAATATCAGTTTCCTGAACTAAAACTTGCGCTATTAAAGCTATTTGTTTTTCCCCGTCCGAAAGCTCATTAATATTTCTTTTTACAAAGGTTGCTATCTGCAAAAAATCTATAACTTTTTCCACTGCAATATAATCGGCTCTTGACGGAATTTTAAAAATATTCATATAAGGATACCTTCCAAACATAACAAATTCAAACACAGTAAAAGATAATGAAGTATCTATGTGTTGAGGCATAAAAGAAATTGTTCTTGCAAATTTTTTTTTTGAAAAAGAATTTACATTTTCGTCATTTATAAACACATTTCCAGAATGTGGTTTAATTAAACTACACAGAACTTTCAATAAAGTGCTTTTACCCGTGCCGTTTTTTCCGATTATCCCGAAAAAATCTTTTTTATCTATATTACATGAAACATTTTTTAAAACTTCTCTGTTTAAGTAGTCTACCGAAATGCTTTCTATTTTTATCACAATATTCTAATCCCTTTCAAATCTGTTGCTTATTTTGCGGTTAATCCCGCTCTTCTTTATTCTCTTTTTGGTTTTAACAATAGACAAATAAAGAAGAACCCGCCTATTATGCTCGTAATTATGCCTACAGGTATTAATATTGGTGAAAATAAAATTCTGCTTAAAGTATCGCAAAGTGGCAAAAGAACTGCTCCAGCAAAAGCCGAAGCCGGTATCAAAATTACATTATTTGTCCCTATAATTTTTCTCATTGTATGCGGTATCATTAAACCGACAAATCCTATAACACCGCAAGTTGAAACTGTTGCCGCTGTAACAAAAGATGCTGTAAGAAATAAAAATTTTATAATTTTTTCAATATCCATACCAAAAGTTTTTGATTTTTCCCTGTCCAAAGATACAGCGTTAATAATATTACCAGCCAAAGACAAAATTATTATGCCTGTAAGCACAATAGCTGTAACAAACGGAAGCAGTCTTTCATCAAAAGTTGAAAAATTACCCATAAGCCATACAAAAGCAACCTGCACGTTGTTTGCAGGCGATAACGCAAACATAAGCATAACAGCGGATGAAAAAACATAACTCACAACCACGCCTGATAAAATCATTGCATTGGAATCAAATCTTTTTTGCATACTCAATAAATATACAACCAGCACTGAAATCATCATGCCGGCAAAAGTACAAAATGGAATAAAAAAACTCGTTACAGTCGCAAGACCGGAAACAAAAGCCACCGCTGCTCCGAAAGCCGCACCGCTTGAAATGCCTAAAGTAAGGGGATCTGCCAGTGGATTTCTTAATACCGCCTGAAATACACAACCACTTACGGCAAGTCCTGCCCCTGAAACACAAGCCATAATAATTCTTGGAAAACGTATCTGTTTTATTATTATGGTAACATTGCTGTCTGCGCCGCCAAACAATGCTTTTACAGCATCAACAAACGATATACCATTTGAACCGATTACTAAAGAAAATAAAAACACTACAAGAACTGACACCGGCATTAATATATAAACAAACAGAAATTTCTTATTTGTCATCAAAATCCTCATAAATAACTTTTGCAAGCATCGCCACGCCTTTCGCAAACGTCAATGGCGTCGGCGCAAACATGTCATCGCCGGAAATCATAAAAACCTTATTATTTTTTACGGCTTTTATCGTTTTATATTTGTTCCAATTTCTTATTTCTTCGCTACTGACATCTCCCATATTTACAAGCACTATAATGTCAGGGTTACGTTTAACAACATCCTCAATATTAACAGCAAGATATCGCATATCAACGTCCCCATATATGTTTACGGTTTTAGTATAATGGTTATAATCGCTTACAAAACTCTGTTTTCCTGCCGTATACAACGGTCTTGCTCCTATTTCCCAAAATATTTTTAACTTACTGAAACCGCTTATCTTATGGTAAACTTCCTTTATTGAATGCTTTGCCACATCTATTATTTTTCCTGCTTCTTTTTCTCTGTCAAGTTTCTTCGCCAGATTATAATAATCAGTGCATATCCCGCTAAAATTTTTTACTGTTCCCATAATATATATTTCAAAACCGAGACGTTCAAGTTTTTCAACTATTGCTCTACTATTTCCCTCTTTCGTCGAAATAATCAAATCAGGATTAAGTAAAGTTATTTTTTCTATATTGGGTTCCAAAAGCGTACCTATAATTTCCTTTTCAGTCACTCCTTTAGAACAATAAATTGTTATACCTTTAACAAATTGTTCAACTCCGAGCTCGTAGAGACTTTCTGTAACTGATGGCGACAGAGAAATAATACGCTTATATTTTTTCGCTGACAAATTATTCAGCTCTGAATAGGCAATACCTGTTAAGAACAGAAATGTGATAATATAAATAATTTTTCTCATAAAAGTAAAAAAACTTAAGATAAACCGAATTTGTCTGAAATGACTAATGTATATTCCTATTGTATCGACATCCAAGTCATTCAAGTACCATTTTAGACCTGATTAACTATCTTTACTGTTTCTATACCTTTCCTTTCGTCCTTACAACAATTCAAACTTCAATATTCTATACCTTTCCGTGCCGCTATTCCGCTCTTATAAGGATGTTTAATCTCTTTCATTTCAGTAACTAAATCCGCCATATCAATCAATGACTGCGGAGCACCTCTGCCAGTTACAATCACATTTGACTTCCGCGATAATTGTTTTACAATATCAATGAATTTATTCTCATCGATAAACTTATCTCTTAACGCAACGTTAAATTCGTCCAAAACAATCAAATCATACCTCTCGGAACTATTAACAAGCTCTTCTAACTTTTCCATAGCAAAATAGCATTGATTTACGACTTCATCAAGATTGGCATCTTTAACACAACAAGGATGTTCCTTTGCAAAAGCAAAAAAAATCAAATTATCCAGCTTAACTAAAATTTTCTGCTCACCGTAAAAACCCTCGCCTTTAAATAATTGCATAAAGCAAACTTTAAATCCATGTCCTAAAGAACGAATTATCTGTCCTATAGCAGAAGTTGTTTTTCCTTTGCCGTTACCCATGCTTATAATTATCATAAATACTCACCGATATGATGTTCATTGTTATACGCAGTAAACAAGTTGATATTAGCTATAGACTTTTTCTTTTCTCTACTTTTTCTCATATAACAAAATTACAAAACCGTAATAGAATAAACCATAAAAATAATTGACACTTTAAATGTATGGAGTTAGAGGAATATATATAAATAATAAAAAAGTCCATTTTCCAAAAAGAAAGCAGACTTTAATATTCATATTTTCATCTTTTCCTCGGAAGTTACAAGATGTGTAAAATAATCATAAATACATGGATAATGAATAAACAAATTGATGAAACTCGACCTCAAGCTGTCCATGCAGAATGGCACTCGAATTAGAGTAATTTACAATTTTTATAGAACTTTATTTTTTTAACAAACAACTCTGAAACTGCTTCACTTTTTTAAGCTGCATGCAGGATTAAACATACAAAAAACTTTTAATTTTTATCATTCTTTCCGTTTACATAATTGTGCGATGTACCACTTTAATTCTATATCAAATTGTATTCTTTGAAACTAAAATAATTGTTATTGGAAATTATTATGTGATCCAAAAGCGAAATTTCTATAGATTCCAAAGATTTCTTTACAGCAGCAGTTGCATTTATGTCGCTTTGCGACGGCTTTAAAGTACCACCGGGATGATTATGCGCTATTACAATAGAAGCTGCTCTGTGTTTTAATGCAATTTCTGCAATTTTTCTCGGTATAAGCAAAGATTTATTTACAGTACCGCTCTCAATTTCTAAACAGTCAGTAACCCTATTCCCCGAATTTAATATTATCGCGTAAAATTTTTCTATTTTCTCGCCGCTTAAGGCTGAAACTAAATAATCTTTCACATTTTCGGGCGACAACAACCTGTCTTTTTCTTTTATGTCCAAAGACAAATATAAAGAAGTAAACTTTTTCAAAAATAACAGAAACTCTGCAGAATAATCCGAAATGCCTTTAATTTGTTTTAATTCATCTGTGTCAGCGTCAAAAACTTGTTTTAAACTGCCGAATTTGTTTATCATTTCTTTTGCTAAAACTTTTACATCTTTTCTGGGCAACGCGTATGCCAATACCAATTCCAATATCTCGTAATCCGCAAGATTATTAAATCCTCCGGAAATAAATTTTTTTCTCAGACGATATCTGTGTCCTAGGTAATGCGGTTTTAATTTTCTTGTATCCATTAATAAATTACTTTTTCCCGCATCTCTTTCTTATAAGATACATTCTTCTTTTCCGCAAGTATTTTCTCTTTAGCGCGTTTAGAGCGTTTTCTTTTCTGTCTGCGGATTTTTTCTATTTTCTGCTGTTTCTCGGATATTTTCCCTGAAATTTTTTCCTCAATTTTCTCTGCAAGCAGCTTTCTTGCAAAAAATCTATTTAATCCCTGAGTTCTCTCTCTATGACATTTTATTTCTATTCCCGTCGGAGAATGCTTCAAATAAACGGTTGTCGAAACTTTGTTGACATTCTGTCCACCTTTCCCCGGAGAACGGATAAACTTCTCTTCAATATCCGATTCTTCAACCCCATATTTTTCAAATTTTCTATTAAGTTTCCCTTGTTTTTTTGGACTTACTCCGAAATCCGTCATATCCGTACCTTTTGACTTTTCAGCTGTCTGGTAAGTTCTAATTGATCCGTAAACAAGTGAGCATTTATTCCATTATTTCTCGCAGATTCTACATTTTCTTTTATATCGTCAACGTAAAACATTTCACTCGGCAAGATGCCGTAATACCGTACTACACGCTTAAAAATCTCATCTTCCGGTTTCCTCAAGTGCATTTCGTACGAAAGAAAAAATTTATTAAAAAGCAGAAAAATATCGGGATAACACTCTTTTAAATAATTGAAATGAAGTTCATTTGTATTTGAAAGCACAGCAATTTGATAATTTTGCACCAGAGAGGTAACAATTTTTATCGTTTCAGGTATAGGCTTAAAAATATCATTCCATATAGCGGAAAATTCATTATAAGCCCCGCTATACTCGGTTCTTTTAGCCATTGCATTGTAAAAATCTAAAGATGACATATTTCCTTTTTCGTAGGAATAAGCAACGTCTGAATAGACAGAAATCAGCTCGTCAAAATCGTTTACTTTACGCCTGCGAGTCTTTTTTAAATACGCTTTAGTAAATTTTGACAAATCAAACTTAAAAATGACATTTCCTAAATCAAAAACCGCAATTTTTATTGACATATAATTTCCATATTTACATTACTTACATTTTAATTTAAAGTCCGTTCATATTTAATTCAATAATAAATATTTTTCTATCACATCAATTATCTGTATTAATTTAACAAAAACATCCTTTAGTATCTCATCTAATTTCTTTTCGTCCAGTTTAAAATAAGATGAAATCTTTTTATTTAGTTTCTCACTTCGTCTATGGGCAACTGTTGAAGAACGTAAATCCTGAAGATTCCTTAAAAGCTCAATCATATCAGGAATTCTCACATTATTATTCTTTAAAAATAATTCAAATTTACTTATTCCTTTGATATCTTTTATTTTTGTTGAATCTAAATTTATTTGCTTAACCAACTCTTTTTCATTTAACGAATCAATAAAAATCTTAGTTAAAGCAAGTATTTGCTCATCAAATTCTTTTCTATTGTCTTGACTGGTTAATAAGTGAAGGGCTTCTAAATAATGAGAATCCTCTTTGGATAAAGGTTTGAATAAATGCCAGTTATATTTCTTAATCCATAATTCATTAAATTGTTCTAATCTCATCTTTAAGTAAAAATCCGCTTTAACAGGATCGCAAAATTCTCCAGCGACAAAACGTTTATATCCTGTAACGCTAAACCCTTCCTTGCGCGGAGAGATATTAAAGCTTTTCCAGTACAGCTGTTCTTTATGATGGAGATTTCCTAAATCTCCGAGTAGGACTATTACATAATCATCACAATTGTCATCCAATCTAATAGACCATGCTCCCTTGCATGAAATGTGACAATGTTCTACTAAATATTTATCTGGATTGTCATAGTATTTTTTTAACACATCTTTACTAAAAAATACAGGTGTAATATATTGTGGAGCATTAGGATTTTTTCCAAAATCATTCCCCAATTTTTTCTCATCACACGAAAACGATACAAACTTCCCATTCTCATCACAACCAATAATAAATTCTTCAAATTTATCATTTTCTTCTATATTAGGTCTATAATCTTTAATATTTTTAATCAGAACTTTGCCCCTAATCCAGCTTTTGGTTCTCCAATAAGACGAATATGTATCCTCATCAATTGTATGATTATAAAAATACTCCTCAGAGGAACTATTTTCACTTATCTCGCTTATTCCTAGTTCTTTTACTGTCTTTTTACTAAATCTCATAAAATCAAAATAGATAAACAAATGCTTCTTTCTCACTGAAATATAATCTTTCAAGAATCTCAATTTTATAAGTACCTCATCTTTATCAACTTTTGCAACTATTTCTTCGTCCCCATTACTATCAAAATATAAATATTCTCTTTTATCCGGAGAGTTGTAAATCTCATATAAATTGTGGTAAAGCCTAAACTCTTCTGATAATTCTAAATACCCACCTTTACGTCCAAATTCTCGACAATAAATTAACGGCTCAAAACCTTCCATGCTAAATCTATGATACTCTTCTCTATATTTTCTATTACCTCTATAGTACTCTGCATGCCCATGATGATCACATCCAATTATTTCCAATTTACAATCTTGCAACGCCTTGCCAACTTTATCAATATCTACTATCGCACTACACAAGCCACTATTAAAATTGTCTTCAAAATTACGACTAAAAACCGTTATCCAGTCTTGATCTATAAATTTTGTGTTTATCTGTTTCTTTACATCTTCGAAAGACAGTTTTTCTACATCGTTATACAGATGGCGCACATCCTTTCCATGTATCATAAAAATAACATCTTCACTTATATTCGTAGCATGATCGCCTAGCCTCTCTATGCTCTTCGCCACAAAAATTAAATCTACAGTTCTTTGAATGTTGTCAATATTCGGAGATTTAAGCATTAAATTTTTAAGATTCGCGAGAACTTTATCTTTTAAATCATCAACTTCATCATCTCTCGCAAGCACTGACAATGCGAGCTTGGAATCGCTTGTATTAAAAGCTTTTATACAGTCCATTACCATACTCTGCACAATTTCTACCATTTTAGGAATATAAACAAGAGATTTAAGTTCGGGATATCTTATTAGATCCAAAGCCATTTCGCTTATATTTACAGCTTCGTCGCCCATTCTCTCTAAATCGCTGTTAATACGCATTGCAGAGGTTATAAATCTTAAATCGACGCCTACAGGTTGATTTAAAGCTATAAGTTTTAGACATTTATCATCAATAACTATTTCCTTAACGTTAACTTCCCTTTCAAGGCAGCATACGGTATCAGCCTGTTTTGGATCTCTTTCAACAAGCTCTTGCATTGCAGTTTTTATCATTTTCTGAACAAGCTCTGCCATATCAAGGAGATGATTTTGTAAATTACTCATTTCAACATCAAAACGCCGCATACTTCCTCCTCAAAGTTGTTTGGCAATGACAACAAACAATATCTCTATCGTTCCATTTTAGTCTCTATATTTAACCAAACCTGCCGCTTACATAATCCTCAGTCTCTTTTTTTGATGGATTTGTAAATATTTTTTCAGTTTTATCGAATTCTATAAGCTCGCCAAGAAGCATGAAGGCGGTATCATGCGAAACTCTTGCCGCCTGCTGCATATTATGCGTCACTATTACAATCGTATATTTGTCTCTTAATTGAATCATCAATTGCTCAATTCTCTGCGTCGCAACCGGATCTAAAGAAGAACAAGGCTCATCAAGAAGAACAATATGAGGAGCTACAGCAACAACCCTCGCAATGCAAAGTCTCTGTTGTTGTTCTAAAGTCAAACTTAATGCCAACTTATGCAGTTTATCTTTAATATCATCCCATAATAAAACGGCTTTTAAACTTTTTTCTACAGTTTCGTCAATAATATTCTTATTTGAAGCTATTCTATTAACTCTTAAACCAAAAGCGACATTTTCATAAATTGAAATTGGAAAAGGATTGGGTCTTTGGAAAACCATTCCAACATTTCTTCTTAAAGCATCTACGTCAACTTTACTGCCATAAATATCTTCGCCGAAGATGTTGATTATGCCGCTTGTAGATACGTTATCTATCGTATCGTTTATTCTGTTTATTGATCTTAAAAGAGTGGACTTACCACAACCCGACGGACCTATGATAGCAGTAATCTTTTTCTCTTCAATATAGATATTAATATTTTTGAGCGCATGAAAATCCGCATAATATAAATTAAAATTTTTTATCTCTATTTTTGACATATATTCCTCAAAAATTAACCGCATAGAACAACGTCTATAAAAATAGTGGCATTGTAACAGTCGGAAACGATATCATTGAATACACAGAAACAACAAATGACAAAATTGCAATTATCAACCAAAACGTCCAGTAATATAATCTTCCGTCTGTTTTTCTTTCGGAGATACAAATAATCTATCAGTTTTATCAATTTCAACAAGTTTACCCATAAGAAAAAACGCTGTTCTGTCGCTAACGCGCGACGCTTGTTTTACATTGTTTGTCACAAGTACTATAGTATATTTTCGTTTAAGCTCAATCATTGATTCTTCAACCTTTGCCGTAGATATCGGATCAAGTCCAGAGCAGGGTTCATCAAATAAAATAACTTCTGGGTTAATCGCAAGAATTCTTGCAATACAAAGCCTTTGCTGCTGTCCACCGGATATTTTCATTGCAGACGAGTCTAACCTGTCTTTAACTTCATCCCACAAAGAAGCATCTTTCAAAGCCTGTTCAACTATAGTGTCTAGTTCTGATTTCTTTGAAATAAGCCCAAGACGTTTCGGAGCATAGACAACATTTTCATATATACTCATAGGAAGCGGTATAGGCATTGCGAAAAGCATACCTACACGTTTTCTCAAATTTTCCATATTCATATCAAAAATATTGTCACCGACTAGATAAACTTTACCTTTACGAGAGTAAGTTTTATCAAAATCGTTCATTCTATTTAGAGTTCTCAAAAACGTCGTCTTGCCACTGTTTGCCGGACCTATAATACTTAAAATTTCATTTTGGACAATGCTAATATTCAAAGACTCCAAAGCGCATTTTTTATCGTAATAACAGCTTAAATTTTCAACCTTAATTTTATCTACCATTTTCTGCGTTTCCTGAAATAAATTCTCGCAACAATTGCAATAAAACTCATTGTCAAAACTATCATCAGAAGCACAAGAGCTGTGCCGAATATAATATTTTTTGGCATATTAGGGATCTGCGTCGAAATAATATACAAATGATACGGCAAAACCATTACCTGATCAAATATGGAATGCGGCAAATGCGGGACAGAAAATGCCGCCGCAGTGAATAATACAGGTGCCGTCTCGCCCGATATTCTTGAAATGCTTAGTATCGCTCCTGTCAAAATACCGGGAAGAGCATTCGGAAGTACTATATATCTTATAGTCTGCCAGCGGCTTACGCCAAGCGACAAACTCGCTTCTCTAAACGAATAGGGAACGCTATTTAACGCACTGCGTGATGTGGTTATTATGACTGGAAGTTCCATTATAGACAGAGTTAAAGCTCCTGCAATAATAGAAACGTCCAGTTTTAAAAACATAACAAAAATGCCGAGTCCAAACAATCCGTAAACAACTGACGGAACACCCGCTAAATTTATGATAGCAAGTTTAATTATTCTTGTAAGCAAATTATCTTTTGCATACTCGTTTAAATATATTGCCGCACAAACACCTATTGGAAGAGTTATCACAATAGTACAAGTAACTATTGAAAGAGTGCCAAGTATTGCAGGAAGAATTCCACCTCCGTGCATTCCGTTCTTCGGCATCGCAGTCAAAAACTCCCAAGTTATAGCAGATGCTCCATTCTTTATGATTGTAAAAATTATCGCACTAACAGGAATAATAGCCAAAAGAGTCGCAAGAAAGAGAATTGTGTATGAAAGTCTTTGCGATAACTTAGAGCTTAGTTTTATCATTTATTCTTATTTTTCCCAAGAAATAAATCCGCTATAAAATTTATGATAAACGTTATTAGAAAAAGTACAAGCGCTATGGCAAATAATGATTTGTAATGCATGCCGCCTCTGACAGTCTCTCCCATCTCGGCAGCTACCACTGCCGTCATAGTTCTCACTGGCTCAAATATCGAGAGCGGAATACGTGCCGAATTTCCTGTTATCATCATAACAGTCATCGTCTCTCCGATAACTCTGCCTACTCCAAGCATTATTGCAGCAATTACTCCTGGCATTGCTGCTTTTAATACAATTCTTCTTATAGTCTGCCACTTAGTCGCTCCCAAAGCAAGCGCTCCTTCCTTATATTGCCAAGGAACTGAGCGCATTGCATCCTCTGATATTGTCACTATTGTAGGCATAGCCATGAACGCAAGCATTATTGATCCAGAAAAAGCCGTAAGTCCGGTGGGTATGTTGAAAAGTGTTCTAATAAAAGGAACAAGCGTAACCATTCCGACAAATCCTACAACTACGCTTGGAATTGCAGTCATAAGTTCGACTGCAGACTTCAAAACGTCTCGTATACCTTTAGGAGCAACTTCTGAAATATAAAGTGCAGTCATAACGCCAATAGGAACCGCTATTATACATGCTCCCACAGTTACTAAAATAGATCCAATAATAAAAGGAAAAATACCGAATGACGGAGTATTCGAAGTTGGATACCAAAATCGTCCGGTAATAAATTCTATAATACCGAAACTTTTAAAAAAAGCAAAACCTTCTTTAAACAGAAACCCAAAAATTAAAACGACAAAAATAATAGATAATATTCCGCAGATAAAAATTATTGTTTCAATTGTGGTGTCTATAATTTTTCTCATTTTAGTCCTTCAACAAACGGTTTGTCGTATCGAGAAGCCCCGAACACACTCGATTAAAATAGACTTTTCAAGACTTCACAACAAAGCTATACGACAAATTAAACTAATAAATATGTACTCTTGCTGCCAATGCAACAACATAATGTCATACATCCTCCAAGAAAGCGGGGACAACATTTTACCTTGCTGCCAATTCTCGACAGTAATACCTCGCTATCTACAAAGCAAAAGACAATGGGATTTACTTTACAAAATACTCCGTCTCTTAATTTCAATTTCCGAGAGGTACAAAATTAGCTTTCAAAACAATTTTTTGTCCTGCAGTCGACAAAGCATAATCAATAAACATTTTTATAACACCCTGCGGCTTTCCGTTTGTATAAAGATACAACGGTCTTGAAATAGGATACATTCCACTTACTATGTCTTTAGCCGTCGGACAAAAATATTCGTTTTCCGCATTCATCGCCACTGAAACAGATTTCACTCCTTCATTTACAAAACCCATACCGACATATCCTAAAGCATTAGGATTCTGATAAACTTCATCGTATATAGCCTGTGAAGACGACATCATAAGCGACTGAGTGGAGAACTCATTTTTACTATTTTTATCATTATTTCTTAAGACGCACTCTTTAAAAAACATATGCGTCCCTGAATTGCTTTCTCTTGAAAGAATTACTATTCTCCTATCTTCCCCTCCAAGCTCTTTCCAATTTGTAACTTTTGACATAAAAATATCCCGCAGTTGCTCTAATGTAAGCTTATTTACGGGATTGTTCTTATTCACAATCACCGCAAGTCCATCAAGACCAATTTTAAATTCAATAGGTTCCACATTTTCACTTCTTGCAAGAATTCTTTCTTTTTCTTCTATCTCACGGGAAGACATTGCAATATCACATGTTCCGTTTATTAAAGATGCAAAACCGGTCCCCGAGCCTCCGCCTGTAATACTTATATTAAACATCGGATTTTGTTCTATAAAATTTTCTGACCATTCTTGAATAAGATTTACAATAGTGTCAGAACCTTTGATTTGCATAGACACATCGTGACCGCTATCACTGCCTTGCGGTTCCATACATGCAAAAAAAAGTGCAAACACCAGAGAAACTACGATTAGCTTAAAGACTTTCATTATTCCCATTCGATAGTAGCAGGCGGTTTATTAGAAATATCATAAACTACCCTATTGACGCCTTTAACCTCGTTTATAATACGCGAAGATATTTTACCGAGTAATTCATAAGGAAGTTTTACCCAGTCTGCCGTCATCGCATCTTCGGAATTTACGGCTCTTACAGCAATTACATATTCGTAAGTTCTGGCGTCGCCCATAACACCTACCGTTTTAACGGGCAGTATCACAGCAAAAGATTGCCATATTTTCTCATAAAGTTTCGCCCTTTTTATTTCCTCCGTTACTATGTTGTCCGCTTCTTTTAAAATATTTAGTTTTTCCTCTGTTATCTCGCCTAATGTTCTTACCGCAAGACCGGGACCTGGGAAAGGTTGCCTATCTATAATTTCCGCCGGAATGCCGAGTTCTCTTCCTAAAACCCTTACTTCGTCTTTAAATAAAAACTTTAGAGGTTCAACAAGTTTCATTTTCATTTTTTCAGGAAGTCCGCCGACATTGTGATGACTCTTAATTGGTGATTTTGCTCCTTTTATAGAAATACTCTCTATGATATCAGGATATATTGTCCCTTGCAAAAGAAAATCTATGCCTTTTAATTTTTTTGCTTCTTTGTCAAAAATTTCTATAAAAGTATGACCGATAATTTTTCTCTTTTGTTCAGGATCGGTTACACTTTTAAGTTTTGACAGAAATATTTTTTTTGCATTGACTATAATAAGATTTTTATCAAATATTTTACCAAATACTTTACGTACCCTTTCAGTCTCACCGAGTTTCTGGAGTCCGTGATCAACATAGACGCAGATAAGTCGTTTCCCTATGGCTTTATAGAGCATCACAGCCGCGACGGAAGAGTCGATTCCGCCTGACAGGGCGCATAAAACTTTACTTTTTCCGACTTGTTCCTGAACCCTTTTAACTTCATCCACAATATAAGATTTTATAGTCCAGTCGCGTTCTGAACCGCAGATTTTAAATATAAAATTCTTTAAGATTTTTCTGCCGTTAACAGAATGCTTCACTTCTGGATGAAACTGAACGCCGTATATATTCTTTGCTGCATTTTCTATAGCTGCATAAGGAGAGTTATCTGACTTTGCTGTTACCCTAAAACCCTTAGGAATTTTTAAAAGTTTGTCGCCGTGGCTCATCCACAGAGTTTCTTTGGAACTAAGCCCATTAAATAAAAAGCAGTCATATTTTACATCGACACTTGCAAGACCGAACTCCCTACATTTTGACGGAGTAACTTTCCCACCAAGATGTTCTGCTATAAGCTGCATACCGTAACATATTCCCAAAATAGGAATACCTAGTTCCCACACTTTAGGATCAGGCCAAGGAGCATTTTTTGAATAAACGCTTTCATAACCACCCGAAAGAATTATACCTTTTAAACCCTCAAATCCGGAAAAAGATTTTATCGGTTTATTCCCTGGATACAGTTCGCAATATACTTTTTCTTCCCTTATGCGTCTTGCTATCAGCTGTGTGTACTGCGAACCAAAATCCAATATTAAAATCATCTATTTTCCCTATGTTACCTTTATACTCCTTCGTCAAATTTATTCGGATTAACTGGTCCTAAAACTAACAAAATAATCAATACAATCCACCCTACAACGGGAATAAGTCCAACCAATTGAAACCAACCGCTCCGATTAGTATCGTGCAATCTACGCGTGGTTATTGCTATCGATGGTACTAACAATGCCCACCACAAAATATTTACCACCCAAAAATCAAACACACCAATTATTCTTGGTAAAATAAAGCAAAAAACAAAACACAAAACAAAATTAATTAATACAAAATACCAAAATTGTACTAAAGAGGCGCGACCCTTAAAATCAATATAATGATTACTGATAGCATCCCAAAAATACATTTTCAAAAACTTAAACATATTCTCTATTCTCCATTTTTTTATTTGTTTTTTTGCATTGTATCAAATTTTTGCAGAAGTTATAATTTTTTGCTTCTGATATTTCCCTCTTTTGTCTGCATAAGAGATTTCACAAGTTTCACTTACCCCTAAAAATAGAATTTGCGCTATTCCTTCATTTGCATAAACTTTTGCCGGGAGTGATGTCGTATTTGATATTGAAAGAGTAACATATCCCTCCCACTCGGGTTCAAACGGAGTGATATTTACAAAAATTCCGCATCTTGCATAAGTTGATTTGCCGAACGCAATCGTTATAATATCTCTCGGAATTCTAAAATATTCTATTGTTTTACCTAAAATTACAGAATTCGGAGGGATTTCTATGTAATCTTCAACTATTACGGTTTCAAATAAATTGTCGCTCGCTTTCTTAGGATCTAAAACAAAATCTTTATGTTGATCTCTTCCCAAATAAGCTTTCATAACCATAAACTCATTTGAAAGTCGCATATCATACCCGTAAGAAGACGTGCCATAAGAAATCTTTCCATCTCTGATTTGTCTAATCTCAAACGGCTCTATCATTTTATATTCAAGAGACAGCTTCTTTATCCACCTATCATTTTTTACCATCTTATTACCTTTCATGCAAGCATTATTAAAACAGGTTCAGAATAACAATAAGACAAAGGTCATCAGTCTGAACTTATAGATCATCAATAATTGACATTTATTCTATTTGCTTTCCTTATTTACAAGGAATATTTAATTCCTTCAATAAAACTTTAAAGTTATCGGCACAATGTGGATTGTCTTTCATTTCAACGTATTTTATATCTTCAGATTTTAATTGATTCTTATTTTGTTTACTTAAAGTATCCGCAACAAATATATCAGTATCTCTGGCGTATATCACATCCGCACTTTCAGGATTTCCTTTGCCCATAAGTTTAACTTCCACTCTATATTCTTTCCCAGTTTTATTATAAAGTTTAAAATCAACTTCCCTATCAAAATTCAAAGTCCCGTCTTTTTTAAATATTGAACCATCAATATATTTTTTTGGCACTCCGCATAATTCACATAGTTTTAACAATAAAGGTTTTTCAACTTTTTTACCTATTGAACTCCATGCCCCACCCCTTATTGCTATCTTTTTCGTAGCTAATGCATTTATAACAAGCAAACTTTCTGTCAATGACAGTTTAACTGAAACTTCTTTATAACTTATTTCTATACTAAGTCCTACACCTGACTCACCATCCTTTTCTAATAAAGAAATAAGTCCTGTTAAATATTCAAAATTTGCATTAGCAACATCTATAACAATTTTCTTTGTTGCGCTTCCGTATATGTTAGTAATCGTTTTCTTATTCATACCAGCAAATATTGCTTTATCATCGGAAGAAATAGTATCTGAGTCAATAAAATATTTTTTATACCAAGCTAAGTTAATATTTTTCTCTTTAATCTTTGCACTGATTATTTTCTTAAAAAAATCTATAGCAAAATCTAGGAAAAATATATTAATTGCATTTACTACTCCATTACGATAATCATTGCCTTGAATCAATTTATTCACAGTATCTTCAATGACTTCTTTTTCAAAGGTCGTCATAATCTTCCTCTTCAAGTTTTTTTATATACTCTTTATTAATTTCACATAGCACAGGAACCCTTTTCATTTTTTTTGACACTTTTCCAAAAGTCCCAGAACCTGCAAAAGGATCCAAAACAATATCTCCCTTGAAAGAATAATACTTTAAAACTTTCTCACATAATTCTTCAGGAAAAACAGCGGGATGCTTTTTATCCGCCTTGGGAGATATATACCAGCAATTTGATGTATCCGTCTTTTCAATAGAATTTGCCAATGTTCTTGAATAAAGTTTTATATTTTTATCAAGTAAAAAAGACGTTTTTTTCCTATAAACTAATAAACTTTCAGTAATGCAATTAGGCTTGTATGACAAAGGCATTCCTGTCTGTAAATAACCTGCGATTCTATTTGGAACCGTACATTCAGGTTTAATCCATATAATTTCATCTATGAAATAAAAACCCGCGTTTTCCAAAATTTTATGAAAATCAAAATGAATTGGATATCTAATGCTTTCAAATTCTCGTCCGGGTCTTTTTGTAATAACTGGAGAAACATTTATAATAATAAAACGTCCGTCTTCCAATATACGGTTACACTGTTTTAAAATACTATACATTTTCTCTAAGTAACTATCATAAGACGTATAATCAGAATACATTCTGGCATTATAATACGGCGGGGACGTAAATATAAGTTGTATAGTTTTATCTTGAATTTTTAATAGAGCTTGTTCACTATCGCCTTTTAATAAAGTAGCTTTTATAATTCTTTTCTCATTTTTTCTATCTGGCAGTTTAATATTTTTTCCATTAAAAAAGAATTCGTGCATTTTATACATTACTTCATTGTTGTAAAAAGATAGTAATCTATTTCCCAATTCTTGAAATTTGAAATTATCAGACTTATATAACGTTGTACGAAACATTTGATAAATAAGTTCCATATATGTTTTTTTAAAGCCTTCTTCAATTATAAATTCATAAATTTTTTTATCATTTTGTTGTCTTCCAATAGACGAAACTACTTCCCTTTTTATATCTAAAGGAAGTACGCTATTATAAAATAATAAAAGTTTATCTAAATTCTCTTCACTCTTTTCCTTACCAAGTTGCTTGATATATTCTATAGTTATACTATTTTTATAATATATTCTTTTTAAAGAATTTTGCATAATAAAACTTCCTTAAAAGTTTCCTTTTAATCTTCTTGCTTTGCAAAACATGTATCCTTAAAAAAACTAAAAACATTTAGAATAACTGCAATCTCGATAAACGATACGCTTTTCAGCAAAACGTTTTCCAAGCTATGTTAATTTTTTACCACGCAAAATTCCATTCAAAAAATATTCTTTGAACGCATTTTGTGCCTCTGAATTATTTTCTAAACAGTCAATAGCTCTATCTGTAAAGTCAAAAATTTTAAAATGCTTATTGGCAATTGCTTTTAAACCTTTATTATTAAATACATAAAGAGTTTTTTATATCTTTTTTTCTAATTCAATTTTTCGCTGATTAACTCAATCAGAAATTCCTATTTCTTTTGTAAATTTATCATAATTATCCTCTACATCTTTATATATATTCCCTTTTATTAAATGTAGGTAAAATAATAATTAATTTTCATTGATACATAATTAGATATTCGTAACTCCATATTTTTTCTTAGCTGTGACATAACTTTAACTTTAATATTTTGCACAACATTTTTATTATGTACTAATAATTTTTTCGTCAAGAAATCTAAAAACGATTCGTCAAGAAAAAGATTTTCAGGTTCGGACGTTGAAAATGAAAATACATTATCTGATTTTAACTTTTCTAATCTATCGGTTTCGTGATAATCTGAATCAATTAAACCCAAAACCTTCATAATTAAATTAGAGACTTTATTAAAAACTTTTGTATAGCTGATAACATTAAAGCAAAATTCGACAGGAGTTATTGTAAAACCAGGAAGTAAAGTATTATATATTTTTTCATCGACACTACCTTTTTGTCCTCCGCAAAATAAATTATTTTTTCTACTGCCAAGTAATCTAAGCAACAATGCTTCCGGCAGTTCATTTTACGGAATATCTTCCGTTACTCATTTATCAGGAAAATTAAAAGATTTTATCCAAACTTTTTTTGCTAATGTTCTGCTTATTACAAAATCTAAATCATGAGTTAAGTAAATAAAAATGCAATCTTTTCTTTCTCACCATCACTCATTTGGTATGTTGGATAATTAACGCCAGAATTCATTTTCAAGGTAAAAGTGATGCCACCATCAACTTCAAGAACTCTATGTGTGATTAAAGAATTCCTTATTCCCATCACATTATCTAAATTGGTCTGAGGTGGCTCATTATCTTTAATTCCCTTTTGGATACTATCACAAAATTTATTTCTTGCCACATTTCTTTCTGCAAGAAAATCGCCAAGCAATATCGCACATTCATCATAAACATAACGTATAGACATAATATTTTCATTTACAGAAAAAGGGGTTTTTAAATGGCTTATCTTATTTTTGTGATTGTTGCAATTTTTTAGAAGTGCTACCAATACTAGAAATTGCATCAAAAGTGGGCATTAATAGAATTTTTTGAGCTGAAATAACAATTCCAGTATTTGGTAAATATCGTTTTGCATAGTTAGAAAGAGTTGTTTTACCGCTGCCATTAGCTCCAATTGCCGCAATATTTTTGCTAAAAATTGAGCTTTTTAAAAAAATCAAGATTAAATTGTAATAATTTTAATCGTTCCAATAAGCACTTAGCATTACTTTCTATTTGTTGTTTTATTTTCTTCTTATCACCTTGAATAAAACCCAAATTTTGCTGATTTATATACGGAAAAATAACTAAAATTTGATTAATATCGCTATGGAACTGATTTAAATAATTAATCTTAGTTGTCGATATTGTCGATTTTACATTCGATATTGCATCTTTTATTTGAGAACAATAAGATATTATCTCATCATACAAATCAAGCATATTCTTATACGCACCACATTTAACCGAAATATCTTTATGTAGTTGTTAATCTATCTATAGTTGAATTAATGAATTTTAAAAATTCTTCTTCTGTCATATCGTTACTAACATTCCTTACAAAAATGTTTTTTATACCACCAACGCACGAGCTATTTTAAAATTGACATCCTTTTATTGAGCAATGATTAAAACTTCTTTTAAAAATCTATTACTTAAAACATATTTATAATCTAGTTTATTAACTCTTATTTTTCTTTTGTATTTTGACAACATTTGTATCAGATTATTAATCGTTGGAATTCCATCATCCCAATAAGAAAGAACTCTAATTGACTTCTTGAATTTCCTAAAAATTGCACCAAAAGCGTTCTGAATATCTTCTCACTACATCATACGTTTTTCATCATGCTTTTTATTTTCTTATGTTGAGATTTCTCATCAATTAAATTTTCCCATTGATCATAGTTATTCCCTCTAAAAAATTTGATGAAACATAAGGAGTGTCAATATAAACTAGTGGTCGGCATTTAATTCTAAGTTAAAGACATCAGGGTTATTAACAACATTACTCTAACTATTTAAAAATATAGCTTTATTACCATCTTGAATAAAATTTTTTAAAATAGAAATCAAATAGTGCATCCCAAGTAGTTTTATTTCCAAAAATTCTTTTAACATCTGCATTCTTCACGTAAAGATTTTTTTCTATGGAGTAAATTAAATTATATGGTCTTTTAATAATAGACGACTGGAAAAGAGCATAGTATGCCAAAGCTTGCTTGTACTTGTTGTCAATCAATTTTATATTTATAATAACAAAATCTAATTATTTATTTTTCACCATCTGTAAAAATTGCTTTTAATCTTTAACAAAAATATTTGCACTTACTTTTCAAATAAATACTATAATACAAATAGATAATATTATCATAAACTCAAAATCTAAATTAAAGAACTAAAAGCACTTAGAGTACCCGCATTCACGGCAAATAACACAACCTTCAGCAAAAATCAACATCTCGCCACATTCCGGACACTGAGGGCATGCACCTGACAAATTACCACTTGGCTCGGAGGTACAGTGTTCTTTTATATCTTTTGACGTATAAGGTTCCGCAATGGGCATATCTCGCGCAAAAAGCGCAGGTAATATTTTTTCTTTGTTATACGCTTCTAAAGCTCTCGCAATAGCATCTGCACACGATAAAATCGCTCCGCCTTCCGTAAGAGTCGGCGAAGGACATCTTATGCCTTTTAATTGTTTTATAATTTCATTTTGATTAACGCCTGAACGCAAAGCCAAAGAAATCAAACGACTTATCGCTTCAGACTGCGACGAAGTACATCCTCCAGATTTACCAAGTTGCGTAAACACTTCGCATATTCCTCCGTCATCTTCATTTACAGTAACATACATTTTACCGCAGCCGGTATGCATAAGGAATGTAAAACCGGTTGTCTTCTTAGGGCGAGGTCTCGGCTTATTCTCATGCAATTTTTTATTCGCAAGATTTAATACCTGTACGTCTCTGCTTCCATCGCGGTAAACAGTTACTCCTTTACATCCGGTTTTATATGAACAAATATAAGCTTCCTTTACATCTTCTTTTGTGGCTGAGCTAGGAAAATTCACAGTCTTTGACACGGCATTATCCGTAAATTTCTGGAAAGCTGCCTGCATTTTTATATGGTCTTTCGGAGTAATATCATATGAAGTCACAAAAATTTTCCTAATTTTTTCAGGAACTTCTTTAAGCCCGCGGACACTCCCTTTTTCCGCTATTTTAGCCATAAGCTTCACCGAATAAAAACCATTTTCTTTCGCAAGTTTCTCAAAGTACGGATTCACTTCATACATATCTTCATTGTCAAGACATTGAGTTCTTTTATAAACAAGCGCAAATATCGGCTCAATGCCGCCGGAAGCCGAAGCTATTATACCGATTGTTCCAGTTGGAGCAATTGTAGTCGTCGTTGCATTTCTTACAGGATCTTCATTTGCGTATATACTTTGTTTAAAGTTCGAGAAAGCTCCTCTTTTAAATGCAATCTCCTTGGAAGTTTCGTGGGATTTTGACTGAATAAAACTCATAAGTTTTTCAGCAAGCATTAAAGAATCGTTAGACCCGTAAGGCATGCCTAAATACAAAAGCAAATCTGCCCAACCCATAACTCCAAGTCCTATTTTTCTGTTAGAGCGGGTAATCTTGCCAATTTCTTCTATAGGATAACTATTCATATCTATAACATTGTCAAGAAAATGAACAGCAGTTTTTACTGTTTTTTCGAGTTTATCCCAGTCGATATCACCGGATTTTATAAAGTGTCCAAGATTTATCGAACCCAAATTACAGGATTCATAAGGAAGAAGCGGCTGTTCTCCGCAGGGATTTGTAGATTCTATTTGACCTATCGCAGGAGTAGGGTTTTTATAGTTTATTCTGTCGATAAAAACTATACCTGGTTCTCCGTTTTTCCATGCCTGATTGACTATCTTATTAAAAACTTCATTTGCGTTCAGTCTACCTGTTATCGCGCCATTTCGCGGATTGTAAAGATTATAATTTTTCCTATTTTCCAAAGCATCCATAAACTCTTCCGTAACTGCAACGGATATATTAAAGTTATTTAAGCTATCGTTTTTATCTTTGCAGGCTACAAAATCCAGAATATCGGGATGATCTATTCTCAATATTCCCATATTTGCCCCTCGTCTTGTGCCACCCTGTTTAATAGCTTCTGTAGCGGCATTGAAAACCTGCATAAAAGATACAGGTCCCGAAGAAATACCGTTCGTGGTTTTTACCATATCCTTTTTAGGTCGCAGTTTAGAAAATGAGAAGCCTGTGCCACCGCCAGATTTATGTATAAGAGCAGTACTTTTCAACGTTTCAAAAATCGAATCTATCGAATCATCTATCGGCAGGACAAAACAGGCTGAAAGCTGCTGTAAGTGTCTGCCTGCATTCATTAAAGTAGGCGAGTTGGGCAAAAAATCGCAAGAAGACATCGCAAGGTAAAATTCTCTTATCAATGCACTCACATCTGCATTTTTATCATAAATTTTGTCTGCCTGGGCAATATTTTCGGCAACTCTATAAAATAAATCTTCAGGTTTTTCAACCACGTTACCATTTTCATCTTTCTTCAAATACCTTTTTTGAAGAACAGTAAGTGCATTTTTCCCAAACTTAACTTTATTTTCTGAAATTAATTTTTCTTTTTTGTCAAATGAAATTTTATTTTTTCCTTTATTTCATACTCAAATCTGAAATTAATTCTTCTTTTTTGTCAAACGAAATTTTATTTTTTTTCCCTTATTTCATATTCAAATAAGAATTCTTTTGTCGTCTTATTTTTTCATCTATACTCACAAACTTACATTTAAGGTAATATCTAAACGCACTTATTTGCTTTCCGCCTTATCACTTTTTGAAATGTAGTCGTTAAGCAATTTTTTCTCAACCGTCTCTCTTAAATCTTTATTTATAAATTCAAAATCTTTCACCCATATACCACTTCTTTTATTTGAAGGCCACGCAATCCATAAACCTCTTTTGCTTTGCATAATACGACATTCAATTTCAATATCATCGCTAAAAACAACAGACGCAAAAGCCTTTATTTTCGGATGTTTTTTTAAAATTGAAAGTTTATTTGCTTTAAATACAGTATTTTCACTTTTTGAAGATGTTTTATTTTGAGATAAAGCATTGACAAGATATTGTCTAAACTCTCTTTTTAAAATTCCAAATTGTTTATATACTTTATTTTTACCCTTATATATAGGCAGTTCAATATCATTATTTTTTAAAAGTATATTTGAAACCTTAATATCATCATTTAAAACTATATTAAACGATTTATTATCTTGACTAATCTCCGTAACTTTTAATGCGGCATAAAGAGAAAGAGACGAGCATAAAATGAGAGAAACAATCAAAACCAATAGTGAGATTTTAGTTAATGTCATCTTTTATATCTTCAAATATTGTTTCATGTTCTGATATTTTCTTAAGGAATTCAACATAATGTAAAAGATTAGAATTATGCTCTATAAGAATCCGTAAACCGGAAATCAAAGATTTTGCTTCAAGTTTTTTTCCACCTCTGGGAAAGGGAAGGATTTTAGGAATTTTCAATTTTCTGGCAAGACTCGGGGCAATATCCGCAGTATCTAATAAAAGTTTTGAAGCAAGACATTTTAAAACCGCTTCTTCATCCTCAATATCCTGTTCGGAGAGCAGCAATAAAACCAAATCTTCAATACCAAACAGCATAAGAGGCTCATAATTTATCTTCTGTTTTTCCTCAAAGTTCTCCAATGCAAGTTCAAATTCTTTACGCATTTTTATTTTATACTGTACTGCTTGATTTTGGAAACTCAACGGATACACAAAAGCGATGAGTTCGTTTTTACTGTCGTGATAAAGAATAAAACATTCAGCATAAAACACTTTGCCACACTCAGGACACGACACAAGATTAATTTCTTCGTCTATTAACAAATTCTTTAGCTTTGGGTTATCCGAAACGCTTATTGCAGAAAGCAACTCCGCTTCAAAAACATGCCCGTTAGGACATTCAATTTCTTCAAGATTTGAGATTGTCATTGACAAATCTCCTAATGCCTATAACCTTTAAAAAAAGCATTACAACTTTTAAATAATAACAATTACAATTCGTGATTTTTTTTACAACGCTTAGAGTTCAGTAAACTTATCAACAATTCGGTTAGAACGATTTTTACAGCAGATAGTTAATTTTGTCTATATCGGCTTGCGTTTCATATTTTATATTTGTTCAAATCCGCTCAAACGGATTTACTCTTGAATCCGCGTGCTATTTTTTATGTTACCTATATCAGAGTCTAATATTATCTATCTAATTTAGCCGATGAGAGGATTTGAACCTCCGACCCATTGCTTACGAAGCAATTGCTCTGCCAACTGAGCTACATCGGCATAGTTTGTTAACTTAACTATGACAATATATGCAACATTTAATATAACACAATTATATAAAAGCATGCTGAGGGACAGAATCGAACTGTCGACACCAGGTTTTTCAGACCTGTGCTCTACCGACTGAGCTACCTCAGCACACAACGAAATTTATTAATTATTCTTTTTCTTTTTTATTGGATTTATCAAAAGCCCTTTTACCTTCTTCAAAAGTTTCTTTTATATTCTCTTTTTTACCGGATAAAACTTTTTCACAGACTTCTTCTTCACAAAACTCATTCTCTTTGAAATCACTACTCAGATTGCTCACAGTGTCCACTATCTCTTCACCAAGCTTTTTTATATTACATCTTGTCTCCTTCCCAGATTTAGGAGCATATAATATTCCTACCAGCGCTCCTACTAAACCTCCCAAAACAAAAGCCAGCACCGTATCTTTATTATCACTCATTTCTTTCCTCCACCCACTTTTTATTAATGTTCAAAAAAAAATATAAAATAGAAATGAAATTACTGGAATAGCCAAAGACGACAATACACAGTCTATCGACGCGACTTTGCCGGAAACTTTATTGACAACATTTAACTCACTGTTTATCTTCCTTACCACGCTTTCAAATTTCACTGCGACTTCACTTACAACTATTAACATAGCTATAGATAAATTGTCACTATAACTATGCACAGACTTATTAAAGTAATCGCTATAATAATCAACACCATCCCATAAAACTCATAGGTGAACATTTTAATAAAAACCCATCGGCTTGTCAAACGTAAAAAGTTAAAAATTTAGAATAACTTATTCTTCGATTAATTACGCTTAGAAGATTTGAAGGATTTCATACTTTTTAGCTCAAGCATTTTATCTCTTAAGACCACAGCAGATTCAAAATCAAGATTATCAGCGGCTTCTTTCATCTGTAATTCAACTTCTTTTATTATACCGTCAATATTTTTGGCACCAATTTTATAATCAAGCTGCTTCTCAGCGACCATGTGAGTTACTGATTCCTCTCTTGATAAATTTCTAAATTCGTCGAGTTCGTGAACGGCTTTGATTATTGACTTTGGAGTAATATTATTTTTTTTATTGTACTCAAGCTGCCTGCTTCGCCGTCGATTCATTTCCTTTAAAGCTCTTTGCATTGAACTGGTCACAGTATCTGCATAAAATATGACTCGTCCGTCAACATTTCTTGCAGCTCTTCCGCAAATCTGGATAAGCGTAGGTTCAGAACGTAAAAAACCCTCTTTGTCAGCATCTAAAACGGCTACTAAAGATACTTCAGGTAAATCTAATCCCTCTCTTAAAAGATTTATCCCTACTAAAACATCAAACTTGCCAAGACGCAGATTTTTAAGTATTTCTATTCTTGTTAAAGTATCCACTCCAGAATGCAGATATTCGACTTTAAAACCCCTTTCTTTTAAATAAGCCGCCAAATCTTCAGACATCTTTTTCGTAAGTGTAGTAATTAAAGTTCTCTGTTTTCTCTCAATATTTTTTTGCACTTCTCGCATTAAATCCTGTATTTGCCCATCTATAGGACGAATAATAACTTCTGGATCTACAAGCCCCGTAGGACGAATAATTAAATCCACTATGTGTTTTCTACTTCTTTCTAGTTCATATACTCCCGGAGTTGCAGAAACCATCATAAATTTTTTTAAAAGTTTTTCGAATTCCTGAAATGTCAAGGGTCTGTTATCCAAAGCAGACGACAATCTGAAACCAAAATTTACAAGAGTTTGCTTTCTGCTCCTGTCACCTTCGTACATCCCTCTTATCTGCGGAAGAGAGATATGCGATTCATCAGCTATTATTAAAAAATCATTATTTTCTTGCAGGAAATAGTCTATAAGAGTCGTCGGTCTGGTTCCCGTTGGATTACCTGAAAGATGTCTTGAATAGTTCTCAACACCGTTGCATGAGCCTGTTTCCTTTAACATTTCCATATCATATTTAGTTCTCTGCTCAAGACGCTGTGCTTCAAGAAGTTTATTTTGCGATCTTAATATCTCAAGCCGTTCATTTAACTCTATTCGTATTGTTTCCAAAGCTTTGTTAATTCTATACTTGTCAGTAACAAAAAGTTTCGCAGGATAAATATATGCTTTATCTTTTTTATTAATCACTTCGCCTGTTATCGGATTAAATTCCTTTATGCTTTCAACCGTATCGCAGTAAAATTCAATTCTTAAGGCAGTTTCAAGATATGCTGGAAAAATTTCAATAGTATCACCTTTTACCCTGAACCGTCCCCTTACAAATTCGACTTCATTTCTATCATAATGACTTGTAATAAGTTCGGTTAAAAGCATACCCATCGCTTTTTCTTTTCCCACAGTTATTTCGACGCACATATTCTGGTAATCTTGAGGAGATCCTAAATTATATATACACGAGACAGAAGCAACCACAATAACATCTTTTCTCTCAAGAAGGGACGTAGTCGCTTTTAAACGCAGTCTGTCTATGTGGTCATTTATCGACGCATCTTTTTCTATGTACGTATCACTTGACGGAATATAAGCTTCCGGCTGATAATAATCGTAATAAGATATAAAATATTCTACAGCGTTGTTTGGGAAAAAAGCTTTAAATTCAGCATAAGTCTGCGCCGCTAAAATTTTGTTCGGCGATATTATAAGCGTAGGTTGCTGGAGTTTCTCAATGACACTTGCCATAACAAATGTTTTCCCCGAACCTGTAACACCAAGCAAGACTTGCGAGTTTTTATTACTTAAATAATTACGATACAGTCTATCGATAGCTTGCGGCTGGTCACCAGACGGTTTAAATTTTGAAATCAGTTTAAATTTATTTTCCATGATTATTTTTTGCAACCACCACGAATAAGCTTCTCTTCTCCCATTCCGTCAAGAAAACCTAGAGAGGAAAGACATGCAGTTAATTTTCTATTTTAGCTGATACCAAAATTTTTTTCAGATATTTTTGCATTTTGAAGATCGGTTCCGACAAAACTTTTCACTTTCCCCGCATATTTTCTGTATTCTGCTCTTGAAAAATTATCTTTCACTCCACACTTTGCCACGACCAATAAGCCAAGATTTGCAACGCTCATCGCCGAGGACGCTCGACTTCTTATACTAGACTTGACTTGCATGCCCTACACATCACATTAGTAGTATATTATAATCTGGAGGGAGAATAATCATAACTTGATTTTTTTTATAAAAGTAAAGTCTGTCTGATTAATCTGTAGAGGAGTAACAGAAATATACCCTTTATCCACAATATCTATATCCGTTCCATTCTTCTTTCCGCCGGGGATGTATTTCCCCGACAACCTGTAAGAGAGATTTCCTTTTTTGTCAATGACAGTTTCGACATTTTCGTTATAAGTACGCAGTCCCAAAGGAGCAACTTTTATACCTTTATAATTTTGAGGAATGTTTATATTCAAACAAATATTTTTGAAAAAAAATTTTCTTTTCAGTACTTTTGCGGCAATCTCTCTTGCCGCAATCGCGGAATGTTCATATTCCGTAGCGTCTATTTCTGCCGCAGAAATGGCAAGTGAAGGAATTCCTTTCAATGCCCCCTCTCTCGCGGCGCCGACAGTTCCCGAATAAATTACGTCCTGTCCAAGATTAGGACACGTATTTATGCCGGACACTATTAAATCTACTCCACTTTTTAAAAAACAATACAACCCGTATTTTATACAGTCTGCAGGAGTACCGCCTTTTACTGCATAAAAATCTTCTTCAATTTCTTCAATTTTGTTGTATTTTGTAAGCGTTATGCCGTGCCCCGTACCGGACATTTGATTTTTTGGAACAATTACATACACTTTCCCGATTTTGGAAAGTTCTTTCATTAAAGGACGGAGTCCGGGACCTTTTACGCCATCGTCGTTTGAAATTAAAATTTTATACATTTTATTATTTCCTCAAACATTAATCCACGCGGAAATTTAGTTATATTTTCAGACATATTGTTTTTTATATTTTCCCTAAGCACATATACGGCTTTGCACAGGTTTTCCTTTGTAAGATTTTTCTCTTCCATTATTATGACTTTACCGTCCCTTTCTATTTCCTTTGCATTCCAATACTGATGATCATCGGTAGCATAAGGATACGGCACCAAAATTGCAGGTTTGTCTAAAGCTCTAAGCTCAAACACCGTACCAGCGCCTGAACGGCATATTACGATATCGCTTACGGCGTAGGCGCTGCCGATATCATGCATATACACAAAAACTCTGTAATCCGGATTATCCTTAACTTTTTCCTGAATTTTAATATAATTCTCAGAACCCGTTATATGTAAAACTTGAATTTTACTTTTAAAAGATAATTCTAAAAAGGTTTCGCAGGCGATCTCATTAAGTTTAACCGCTCCGAGACTTCCTCCGAAAACTAAAATCGTGAAAACACCCTTTTTCAATTTAAGTTCTTGCAACATTTCTGCTTTTGATACTGACAGAATATCTCTTCTGATAGGATAATCCGAAAGAATAGTATTTTTATTTTTAAAATATTTTTCTGAAGATCGAAAACTTATAAACGTTCTATCAGTTATTTTATTTAAGAGTATATTTGCTTTGCCAGGAACAACATTCTGTTCGTGTATAAAAGTTTTTTTTTGCAGTATTTTTGCTGCAAAAAGAACGGGAACTGCAATATATCCTCCCGTGCCGATTACCGCTAAAGGGTTTAGTTTTATAATCTTTTTTAATGCTCTAAAGAAAGCAAATTTCATTTTAAACAAAAACATTATAAATAAAAATGAAATCTTTCTCGGCATTCCCGACACATTAAACGTGATATATTCAAAGCCACTATTTTTTAAAATCTCTAAAGAAGTTGCATTACTGTTTATAAAGAAAATGGGATTATATCCCTTATTTTTAAACTCTTCCGCTAAAGCTACACCTGGATAAATGTGCCCTCCTGTCCCGCTTGAAACAATAATTATATTCCTACTTTTCATTTTTATTCAATAGTTTGCAACTACCTTTAACTGTTCGACAACGCTCCTTAAATCAAATCATAAAAAAACAAGAAGAGACGACAGTTCAATTTCGACGTCTCCCTTCTGAAACTGTGCTAGAATAAAAAAAAATAAGGAAAAGCTTTTACAGTGGAGATTATAAGACTTGATAAAAAAATAGAAAGTTTTTATCCACACCAAAAAGGATTGTGAACGCAGCCCCATACACAAACCATTCAACACGCAGAAAATTATTGGAGAGACATTGGGCATATTGGTTCCTCTTTGAGTCATCGAGAGGAAAACCTCGCGCACTCTTGAAGTGAAAGAGACGAAGTTTTTTCCCTTCAAGAATAACACCTCGTATTGAGAGGCAGACTGATTAATATACATATAAGCTCTTTCATGTCGTCTCCAAATATTCACCCAACTCTAACACATTTTTTTCTTAAAGAGTCTAGCTAGAAGTGATACCCTTTTTCGTTTATCAGTGCTATCTCTCTCTTACAGCTGTGCTGACAAGGAAGATTAACTATCCCTTTCAGAATCTTCATATGCAATTAATACATACTCCCCTTCTACTACATAAGTGTATTATGTTTGATTAATTTTTAAATCGGACATAATATCTCTGTTTCAGATTTTATGGTATCATGTATTTCGTTGCAATGGACATACCCGCCGTTTGCTTTTTTTCGCTATATCCTTGATTGTTTGTATCTGTTGTTTCAGCGTTTCCGCTTCATGTTTATAATTTGTTTCATATTCCGCGTCTGCTGGCAAGGAAGCTGCAAAATCCGCGTGTTCTGCCGATGATTCTCAAATGGGTTTAGAATAGGGACGGTGAGGGATTTTACAAATCTGTTTGAGTTGCAAAACTGTGAAGAGTCGGAGCAGCAGGTATATCTTCATAATCGTCAGTCGCTACACAACAAAATATCTTATATCCCCACACGCTTCTTTGTTTGCGGATGAAGAGCTGTGAGTCTCTTCCTCTGTGACCTCGTGAGACGACAAGAAGCTGGGGAAGAGTGAAAAATATCCTATTGCCATTTTGCTTCTCGAGGAACAGTCTGCTAAAAGATTCAGACTGGCTAATACAACTAGTATTTTTTTTCTTGATATTTTTATACCTTACTTAACTCTCTAAGAACTTATAATGGTTCATCTCCTATAACTCTATCTTTGCAACAGCATTAAAAACCAGACAACAAACAAAGCATCACAGATGTAGTCAATGCAGATAAATCAAATTTGGGATTTAAGCTGGCATTTATCTCTCGCTATAATCTACTTTTGTTTTCCTTATTAAGGAAGACTGAGGATAAATACTTTTAATTTTACGACCTACTCTGTTTTTTGTATTGTGATAGATTTATCAATATCCCTGCAGCTGCCATAGTTATAATTAGCGACGTTCCTCCAAAAGATATAAACGGAAGTGGCAACCCTTTTGCTGGAAATACTCCCGTAGCAACGGAAATGTTTATAATAGCCTGAAAAACAATTAGGAACGTTACTCCCAAACATAAATACAGTGAAAAAAGGTCAGGCATATTTTTACTCATTTTTATACCTTTGTAGAACAAATATACAAAAAATCCAACAACTAACACTGTCCCAATAAATCCGAGTTCTTCTCCAATAATAGGAAAAATAAAATCAGTATGTGCTTCAGGAAGATACATGAGCTTCATTTCGCTTTTACCAAGACCCTTACCTAAAAGACCGCCTGACCCAAGCGCATTTAAAGACTGTTTCACCTGATAAGAAGATGCATCGATATTTATAAAAGAAGCAATATAATCTTTGAATCTTAAAAGTCTGTAAGGTTTTCTTACAATTTCTTCAGCCATCAAAAGAACCGCTGTTATACCACTGGCAAATACAGTACTCATTTTTATTCCCGCACAAAACAACATTGCAAAACATACTCCGGCTATTAAAACAGGCGTACCTAAATCGGGTTCTATGGCAATTGGAAAAAGCATAAGCAAAACAATAAATCCCGGCGCTATTAATCCTTTCCATTCTGCAACTAGTTCTTTTTTTCTCGATATAAAATCAGCTATTGCTATGACTATTGCAACCTTAGCTAATTCCGACGGCTGCACGGTAAAGTGACCTATTCCTAACCATCTTTTTGCTCCCAATCGCGAAACACCCATAAATAAAACCGCAATGACCAAAACTAATGCAAACAGATAAATCCATTTTGCATATTTTTTGTAAAACTTATAATTAATCAAAAAACCTGTCACAAACATTGCCAAAAATCCAACGATAACCCACAGCATTTGTCTCAAAAAAAACTTATAAGGACTTGTCCATTTTATATCAGCCATAACGGCGCTTGACGAAAATACCATAAACGATCCAAAAATAATGCATATACATATCGCCGCTATAAAAGTACAATCGTATTTTCTAAAATCGATTTTAAACATTTTAAGCCTTGTCCAATAAATAACTCATTACTTTTACTGTTTCTATTCAATTAAAACTTACTTTACAGCAACTTCGAAATATTGCAGAGTCAGTTAAAAGTTCTTACACATTCAGTAAAGCAGCCTTTTATATTAAATATATATACTTTACAATCAGTCAATACCTGTACATAACATAAATTGTTCGCGAATATTTAATTCACCACTTTTCCTCAAAACTGCATCGACAATCAATATTTAGTCACTTCATGGTAATAAGAAATTCTCTCAATTAAATGCATCGCTATAGTTAGTTTAAAATTTGATTGTCGCTGATAGCGCTATTATTTGAACGGCATTTGAACTTATACGTTCATTTATAGACAGAAAAACTACCAATAATCATACTCAATCTCAATTGCTTTAACAACAAAAACTCTAACGCAAATAAGAATTTTTTACGACAATCTATTCATCTAAAGCGCGTATTCATTTGACATTCAAATTTGTGCTTTATTATTTAAGCATTTTCTTTATTTAAAACCTAAAATTTATTAAAAAGCAACCACCGGCAATAATGTTAGTGCCGGCGGGTTAAAATCTGTCTGAATAATATATCTATATCAATTTCAAGTAAATTCAATTCTGTATAAAAAACTTCTAATAAAAACCACAGTCGTCCTCTAGCACGGATAAAAGAAATTACTTTTATAGTCATCACTTACTCTTACACAAATCGGAAAATCTGCATTTTAGTACATTTTGCAATTTCCAAAACAGGAAGTTCCCTCTGCTATTGTTGTTTTTCTATGGTAAAAGCTGTTAAAACTATAAGTTACTTTGAAGCGCCCTGAAGAGGAGTTGAACCTCCAACCTTATCCTTAGGACGGATCTGCTCTATCCAAGTTGAGCTATCAGGGCAAATATCCATATAACATAAAAAAAACAGGTAATCACGGCGTGATCAAATCAATAAATATTTAACTCAATCTTTTTATTTTTTTATATTTTCTTTTGCCGTTCAAAGATAACAGGTCAGATATAAACACAACTAAAACGACATTCTCTAAGCATTCAATTACATAAATCTTACTCGACACATAAGCCCAACGCTACACTTTTATGCACTGTATTTTAAAGTACAAACTATCGTAAATCAGATTCGGGGCGACTGGATTTGAACCAGCGATCTCACGGTCCCGAACCGAGCGCTCTAGCCAACTGAGCCACGCCCCGATTGATTTTACGACTTATCAATCATAACTACTTTATTTTTATAATTTTATTACTTTTGTTGACAAAAACAATCTTTGGGTTAATTGGTTTATCCGAAAGTTTAAATCCCATTATTATTACCTCTTCGCCCTCTTTTATAAGATGAGCTGCTGCTCCATTCATGCAAATTACTCCGGAACCAGACTCGCCCGGAATTACGTAAGTTTCCAAACGCACTCCCGTTGTATTTGAAACGACAAGAACTTTTTCCCCTATCCAAAAACCCGCTTTATCACAAAGATCCGTGTCTATCGTTATGCTGCCCTCATATTTAACGTTGGCTTGCGTTACCGTAGCCTTAAATATTTTTGAATTTAAAACGAATTTCATTTATAAACCTCCGCACAAACATCCCTTGTTATTTATTATACAATTTGTATTACTGCTTGTTAAGCGTAACAACTCTCTGAGGGAAAGGAATTTCTATCTTCTCTTCATTTAATTTTTTATACAAATTCTTAAACACTTCGCTCTGAATAAAACCTTTTGCATAGACATTTTTTACTCTGAAAATTAAAGTAAAATTTATCGCAGAATCTGCAAAGCCTATAAACTGTACTATCGGGGTATAAGTTTTTACAGAGTCTTCGTTTTTATATATTACTTCCTGCGCTGCAAGTATCGCGATCTTCTCAACACGTTCTAAATCGCTGCCGTACGCCACTCCACAATTCACCGAAGCACTAACTTCCGCTTTGCGGAAATGAAAACTTGTCACTATTGCAGACGACAATTTATTATTCGGGACTGTAATAACTGTATTAGATATCGTTTTTATAATAGTTGTTCTCCAATTAACTTCAATTACCGTTCCTTCCTGCCCTAAATCAAGTCTAATATAATCACCTCTTGCAATCTGTTTGCTCAAAAGAATATTTATTCCCGCAAAAAAATTAGCAAGAGTATCCTGAAGCGCAAGGGCTACCGCAAGTGAACCTATGCCCAATGCTGTTAAAATAGGTGTTAATTTAATGCCAACCTGATTTAATATCAATATCAAGCCGACAAAAACTATGCTAAACTTTATTATATTTGCTCCGATTCTTTCTGGAACAGACTTCTGAAAAAGTCTGGAAACAACCGATGCAATGAAAACAATTACGGAGAAAGCAAACACTCCATAGAATAATTTCTCAACAACCGCGTTTGCATTTACAGGCGCCCTTAAAAAAGCAACGTACAAAGCTATAACAAAGAACCAGAAAGAAATGTAACTACCCGACATTGCAATTATTTCTTTATGCAAAATAAGTCCGACTTTTGACAAAATAATTTGAATAAATTTCGCAACATATTTTTTAAATAGAAATCCGACAGAGAACACCAGTAAAAAAAAAACTGCGCTTTCCATCCATAACATGAAGTTTTTCGGAAAAAATTGAAAAAGAGACGATATCATCTTTTATTTTCTATTTTGTAGATTTTCAGACTCTGACTGGCATTTAATGCAATATTTTGTCCACGGAATTGCTTTCAATCTTTCCACTAAAATAACATTGCTACAACACTCGCAATTGCCGTAAGTACCTTTTTCTATTTTTACAAGAGCATCATTTATGGCATCTAAAGTTATTTTATCGTTTGCAACAAGTTCAAAATGCATTTCTCTCTCACTATTCTGACTTGCCGTATCCATTTCATCGCCAATATTAGTATCTGTATCAGCACCTATTTCTCTTTGAATATTGCTCGTTTTGTTTAAAAATTCTATTCTTTTTTGCATTAAGATTTTCTTAAAATTTATCAAATCTTTTTTATTCATTACTCTCTCCGTTAATTTGTAAAAACTTTTACCGTCCTCAACATTTCTGTTTCTTGTCCGCTTATTCTTATATCTTTAGAAGACATATCTATAAGATAATCGCATATTTCTTTTGTAATTCTTTCACCAGGAATTACAACTGGAATGCCGGGAGGATAAGGCGTAAGAGTCTGGGCGGCAATATGTCCCACAGCCTTTTTCAAGCTCACTTTCTTTGTATTGTTTGAAAGAAAGACTTCTCTAGGTCTTATAACCATTTCTGTCGCAAGAGAGGGAATCTTAAGTATCCAGTTCTTCTGTTTGCCGTGATATTTCTTACTTATATTTTTAAGAGCATTTACAAAAGCCTCTACATCCGACTTTTCTGAACCCTCGCCCATAATTGCAACTAAATTAAACAAATCGGCATAATCAAGCTGTATATTATATTCTTTTGCAAGAATACTCTCGATTTCATAACCAGAAAGTCCTGTTTTTGTAACGTTCACAGTAAGTTTTGTAACATCTAAATCGAATCCCAATTCTTGTATTTCCTTACGCGTGAAACATTTCATAGAATGAACATTGCTGTTTATATACATACGTCCCCATTCTGCAGCTTTTATAACTCTGTCAAAATTTTCTTCGCCATGCAGAAATACTTGCCTCCTCGCTAAATCTAGAGTTGCAAGAGTCAAATAACTGGGACTTGTGGTCTGAAGCATCGAAATTATTTTTTTTACTCGATTAAAATCGACAAGTTTGGAATTAAAATGTAATACTGATCCTTGAGACATCGCGGATAAAATTTTATGCGTGGATTGGACGCATAAATCGGCTCCAGCAGTAATTGCAGATTCCGGCAGCTGGTCATTAAACAGTAAATGCACGCCATGTGCTTCATCAACTAAAACTATCTTTCCTCTTCTGTGGCACAAGTCGACAATCTTGCTCAATTCCGTAACTACACCATTATAAGTAGGACTCGTGACAAATACGGCTTTGACTTCCGGATATTTGTCCAAAGCATCTTTTATCTGATCATAAGTTGAATTAAAAATTAAATCTAAATTCTGATCAATTTTAGGCTGAATCCAAATAGGCCATACGCCTGACATAATGATACCTGCCACAATTGACTTATGCGAACTTCTTGAAACTATCACGGAATCGCCAGAATCGCATGCCGCAAGAAACATAGCCATATTTCCGACAGAACTACCGTTAACCAAAAAGAAAGAATGTTCAACTCCATATGCCTGAGCCATAAGTTCCTGGGCTTTCTTTATTGAACTTACAGGATCGTGTAAAGAGTCTACTTCGTCAAAAACAGTTACATCAAATTTATAAACTTCTTTACCAGTATAATCTTTTAATTCTTTATCTATACTTCTGCCGTTTTTATGACCCGGACAGTGAAAAGAGATGACATCTCTTTTTGCATGCTCCAAAAGAGTGGCAAACAAAGGGACTTTAGATTGTTTCGCTAAAAGTAATCTGGATATTTTTTTCATTATTTTATTAAATCCTGAAAAATGCCCGGTAGAAGACTCGAACTTCTGACCCCTTCCATGTCAAGGAAGTACTCTGACCAACTGAGCTAACCGGGCAGTGTACCAATCTGTAAGATTAGGTGCGGGCCGGAATTGAACCGGCGAATAACAGTTTTGCAGACTGCTCCCTTACCACTTGGGTACCGCACCGTTGAAATGTTTTAGGAGTATATAAAAATAACGACATATAGTCAAATATTCAACAGAATAATTATGCAAAACACTGCCAAAATACAGTATTTTCTCAATTCTTTTTCTTCTCATATTTTATATGAATCTAGGTTGGGGATATTCTGCTGATAAAAACCATATATAAGCAGACTATTATCAAGGTAGAGGTTTTCGTTTGCACAACTAAAGGCTTCTGTTAATTTTCCGTCTAGAAATCTCGTATGCTCTTTTGTCTTTCCATTTAAGACCTGCAGACCGCCAAAAAGTCTTAAAAAATATTCTAACTGTAACTGCAGAACCCTATTTCGATGCCACTTCGACTCAAAAATAATAAGAGATAAAAAAATGATAAAATCTAATGGATTGTAGATACTCCTTGCGGACTTAGCACGCCTTTAATCTATACAAGCGGAAGTTGAGAAATGAAAATAGTAAATTTCTCCGAAAGATTTTTAGATGATATAGTTAAAATTGAAAAGCAGTCCTTTACAAGTCCTTGGACCAAAGAAATGCTCTCAGATTCTGCAAAAAATACAGCTGTAAAGTTTAAAGTTTTAACTGAAAATAAAACGGTTGCAGGGTATTATATAATAATTATGGCCGCAGGTGAAACGGAAATACTTAACCTCGCCATTGCCCCTGAATTTAGAAGACGGTCTTTCGGGCAGGCAATGCTTATAGATATTAAAAAAGAATCTATTGATAGACAGTCCAGATTTATCTTTCTTGAAGTACGTCAAAGTAACACTGTGGCATTAAATTTGTATAAATCTTTCGGCTTTAAAGAAATAGACATAAGAAAAAAATACTATAAAAATGAAGATGCTCTGGTGCTAAGGCTGATTAACGACAGGAAATTCACATTATGAAAATAAAACCTGCTGTCTTTATTTTGGGTTTCGTATTTTTACTTCAAAGTGAAAACTTGTTTACAGCGAATTATGAGGCTTATAAATTTTTTTTACAGGGCATTTTTAGTCTAAAAAAGTGGCATATTAGTACTGCAATAAAAAATTATGAGAAAGTTATCGCTTTAGACAAGGATGCTATTGCCGCATATAAAGATTTGATATATCTTTACTGGTTGTCTGGAAATAACGAAAAAGCACTTCAGACGATTGAGAAATTAAGTGAATTTGACGGTGAAAATTTCAAAACAACAAATTTTTTAGCTGTGATATATTTTACGGCAGGAGAGTTTGACGTTGCAAAACAATTTTGGGAAAAAACAATTGAACTCAATCCGAAGAATAAAACTGCAACAGTTTGCCTTGCGACTTATTATTCTGATAACAAACCTAACGATGCGGCTTCAGTTTGTCGTGATTTCAATTTGGCAAAAAAAGAATGCGAAAAACATATTCCCGCCTGTCCAGACGGCATGTTCAAGCTTGCATATATGGGACAATGTTGTTATCAAATTGACGATTACAAAAAAACAGAAGAAATTTTTTTAAAAATAAGAAAAAGATTTCCCATATCTCGTGTGGGAACATACCAACTTGGAGTAACATATAAAAACACTGGACATATAGATAAAGCAATAACAGAATTTGAAAAGTTTGAAAAACTTACCCCCAAAAAAGAAAAAGATAGCTCAGTCTTTAAAGAACTCGGGCATTGCTACTCAATACTCAAAGATTATTCAAAATCTGAAAAAAATCTTTTAAAAGCACTCGACCTTGAACCTTTAGATATTGTAATCCTTGAACTAACGGCTTTAAACTATATAAATTGGAAAAAATATGGCAAAGCGATAGAATGTTTTAATAAAATAACAGAACTTATGCCCAATTTTGCCGATGCATATTTTTATTTGGGTCAGGTTTATTATGATAAGAATAAAGATTTTGAAAATGCCGAAAAAGTGCTATTAAAAGCAATAAAAATAAATCCGGATTATTCGGAAGCAATGAACTATCTAGGTCATATTTATGCTGATAAGGGAATAAAACTAAATGAGGCGGAAGTGTTACTTACAAAGTCTATAGCTTTAAAACCTAAAAACGCCATATATATTGATTCTCTGGGCTGGCTTTATTACAAACAAGGAAAATTCGATGATGCAAAAAGACTTCTACTTTCGATTGTAGATACTAGATATCCTCCTATTTTTGACCATCTCGGCGACACTTTTGTTGCACTCGATAGAACTATAGAAGCATGGGCATCTTATGCATTATCTTACGATATCAAACAGGACAAGAACGTCAAAAAGAAATTGGATTCTGTGCAGATAAAAATTCCGCAGAAGGAAGTATATAGGCAGATGCTTTTAAGAAGCAAAGGGCATTACAATAGAATGCCTTCTTTTAAAACCGGCTACAAAGCAAAATTAAATTCGAAGTTTTCAAGTAAGAGCATTTACATCCCTTTTTTTTATGTAAAAAACGGAAACATTAAAATATATCTCCCTGACGTGCTTATTCAGGGCGGATGTTCAATTTCTATAAAAAACAAGCAGACTGAAATTCTGCCGAAAGCCATTGAAAGTAAAATTCCATATACACTGACAAATATTATTGCTCAAGTATGTAAAATTTTTAACGGTAGTTTTTATAAACAGTTTACAGACGCAAAAGTGGTAAGGAACAAAAATAAAATTATATACTCTAAGGACAATACTGAACTTATTTTAAATGCGGATACTGCACTAATAGAAAGATTTTCACAAAATAACATAACTGTTCATATCTTAAAATATGATAACCTACACGGTTCAAAGATTCCATCCAAAATTGAATTTAGCTTTTCAGATATGAAAATTAAAGGGATGTTAGAAGCAACAAAAGTTTCTCCTTTAGTCAGTGCTGAAAAAGAATGAAAATATATCTCAAAGCTCCGGCAAAAATCAATTTTTTTATTGAAATTAAAAATAAAAGAACTGACGGATACCATAACTTAGAAAGTATCATGCAAACCGTAAGCTTGTATGATGAACTTTTTTTTGAATCTGCTAAAAACGGGATTTCACTTGAATGTAACGATAAATCTCTGCCTGTCGACAAGACAAATATCGTTTATAAAGCGGCGCAAGCAATCAAAAAGCATTACAATGATGTGAATAAAGGTGTAAAAATATACTTAAAAAAAGAAATTCCCATAGGCGCAGGTCTTGGCGGTGGCTCCTCCGATGCTGCTTCAACACTTAAAGCTCTGATTAAACTGTGGAATATAAAAACGACAAAAAATAAATTAGAACAAATCGCGGTAGAACTCGGTGCTGACGTTCCTTTTTTTCTGACCGGAGGAACAGCTTTATGCGAGGGAAAAGGAGAAATTGTCACGCCATTAAAAAGCGTCGGGAAATTGAACATAGTGCTTGTAAATCCGGGTTTCGGCATTCTCACGACAGATGCGTATAAAAAAATCAAATTCCCGTTGACAAATCAAGTAAAAATTCATAAAATTAAAGCTCTTATTTGTAATGATTCTTTTAACAAAAAAGAAGCTTTTAACAGTTGTTTTAACAGGTTTGAAGAGTCTGTTTTTTCGGATTACCCCAAAATAGAAGAAATTAAAAAAGTTTTAATTAAATTAGGCTGCACAGGACTTATGTCCGGTTCCGGTGCAACGGTTTTCGGTATTTTAGATTCTAACACTAAAATTGAAAAACTTAAATCCAAACTGAGCAGATACAGCTGGAAAACCCGGTTTGTTACTACAATTGACGCCTCTTTCCATACTTCACTTTTCTCTCTGCAGTTATAGAGTTCCGGGATTGTGTAATGGTAGCACAAGGGATTTTGGATCCCTTTGTCTAGGTTCGAATCCTAGTCCCGGAGTTTAAACAGCATTTCCACTATTTTTCTGAATAGAAAAAATATGGCTGTGTTGTACAATATCCATAATATTACAATGCAAGAATTGGATAACAATCGCATATTCTTGACCAATTTCTATGCATGATCGCGATTGAAAAATCACAAACTGCGTTAAAATTAGTAAAAGATAAAATATTAAAATAACAATCCTGAAATTGCACTAAACAGAATTTGCTATACAATCTTTTACATATTAAAAAAGTAATGAATATTTTTACGGTAAAATTTTGTCTCTTGAAGCAATTACTAAGTGTCTTGCGTGTTTCAATGCCGCTTTTGTTATCTTTTCGCCTGATATCATTCTTGCAATTTCTTCAATATGTTCCGTTTCCGTGAGCATTTTCGCTTTTGTATAAGTTCTTGAATTTTCAATCTCTTTGTAAATTTTTACATGCATCTTCGCAAATGCAACAACTTGTGCCAGGTGCGTTATAGAAAATACCTGTTTCCTTTTCGCAAGCTCGGCAAGTTTTTCCCCTATTTTCTCGCCTGTTTTCCCGCTTGTCCCGGTGTCAATTTCATCAAATATAGCTGTACAGTCATTTCTTATTTTTGACGATAACTCTATGGCAAGAAGCACTCTTGAGAGTTCGCCGCCTGAAGCTGTATTCTTTAAAGGAAGAATTTTCTCGCCTGCATTTGCGCAAAACATAAATTCTATAGAGTCATAACCATTTGCAGACAGTTCTTTTCTGTCAAATTTCACTTCAAATACGACATTTTTTATTTCTAAATCAAAAAGCTTTTCCCGCACAGATTTTGCAAATATTTGTGCAGCTTTTTGCCTTTTACCGCTTATAATTCTACATATCTCAGACAAACGTTTTGTCTCTGATTCAAGTTCTTTTTTGAGCTTTTCGGACTCGTCTTTACAATCGCTGAAAGAATTTAACTCGCTGACAATTTTATTTTTATATTCGATGATGGATTTAATACTGTCTCCGTACTTACTTTTAAGTTTTTTTATAATTTCCCTTCTCTCAAGAAAAGCATTTAATTCTGCCGGATTTAGTCTTATTTTAGACAGAATGCCTTCAATTTCTCTATATGCTTCTTCAGCATGGTAATATGCCTGCTCTATTAAAGACACAGCCTCAGAAGCATCTGCGCCGTAAGAATTTACAATTTCGATGTTTTTCTTTGTTTTCAAAATACTACCCAAGATTGCATTTTCAGAAGAATATAATATTGAAATAATTTCTTGTAACAAAGCGGAAATTTTTTCTGCATTTTTTAATTTTGGAATATCCGTTTCAAGTTTTTCATCTTCCCCAATTTTAAGTTCTGCGTCTTCAATTTCCTTAACCTGAAAAGAATATAAATCAACCTTTCTTTCTCTTTCAACATCTGATAAACTTAGAGTTTCAAGTTTTGATTTTAAAATTTTTATGCGAGTATATAAAGCTGACGATTCTTCAAGTAACGGACTAATATTCTCGATTCCGTTATCTAAAATTTCAAGCTGCGAATTTAAACTCAAAAGTGAATGTTTCTCATATTGTGCCTGAAAATCTATGAGCAGTTCTCCAAGAGTCGCAAGTACCGATATGTTTATCTGCGAGTCATTTATAAAAGCCCTGCTTCTCCCCGTATTTTCAATTGTTCTGCGTATTAAAATAGTATTATTATCCTCTACAGAAATTGAAAAGTTATCCAAAAAGTCGGCAATCTTAGAATTTTTATACTCAAAAGAAGCGGTTATAGTGCATACAGAACAACCTGAACGTATACACGACAAGTCCGCTCTCGCACCGGCAAGTAGTTCAATGGATTTTATTAAAATAGATTTTCCAGATCCAGTCTCACCAGTAATAACAGTAAAACCGCTGGTGAAATCAATGGTCAAATCTTCAATTAAAGCGTAGTTTTTTACGGAAAGTGCAAGCAGCATTAAATGCTCCAGTGCAACTTTGTCTTTAGAGTTTCAAAATAAGATTTACTGCAGTTCTTTATAAGCTTAAGCGGTTTTTTATAGAGAGAAAATTTTACTTTTGTCCCATTTGGAAGAGTATAATTTTCTTGACCGTCTATTGATATCATAATTTTTCCATTGCTGTCTTTGTTTTTTGTAACAAATGAAATACTGCTCTTATCAGACAATATCATAGGTCTTTGCGTCAGCATGTGCGGAGAAATAGGAGTAAGAATAAAAACAGGAAGATTAGGGTAAACTATAGGTCCATAAGCCGCAAGGGAATAAGCGGTTGAACCCGTAGGTGTTGCAATAATCATTCCATCGCATTTGTATTCTGCTGTAAAATTTTCATCTATATTGACGTCAACCGTAATAAGCTTTCCGCCTGACAAAGAGCGCACCACCCAATCGTTTGTTGCTATCGCCTTTATTTTTTTGTTTTTATACTCAAATTCAGCAGAGAGTAAAACTCTTTTTTCGATTCTAAAACCCAAAGATAAAATATTTTTTAAAAGCACAAATATCTCACTTGTGTTGGTATCCGTCAAAAAACCAAGTGACCCCATGTTTATGCCTTTTATCGGAACCGACAACGGTGAGAATATCCTTATCACTTTAAGCATTGTGCCATCGCCACCTAATGATAAAACAAAATCAACCTTTTTAGGTTTTATCGACATGGAGTCGCTCACAAATACCCTACATCTATTTTGCTTAAGCCACGATGCGATTTCAAATGCAAGCTTCTTCGCATTCGTTTTTGATTTATTGTAAATAATTCCAGTAGTGTATTCCATAGTTTTTTCCTAATTCATTGCAGTTTGTTATTATATATAAAAAAACAGTATTTTTAAAAGACAGACAACGAATTAACAATATGAAACGACACCAAATCACGAGTATTTAATCCGCAGAATTTTAACGACTTTTATTTTTTTTCCACATTATCATGATCACACTTTAACTCCTTTTCAGTAACAATACGCTCATTATTCTTTTTTAATGAAAAATTAAAAGTGCAACAGCACATTAATTAGATTTAATAAAAATTTAATAGAAGAAAAACAGCAAAAAAACGTAAAACATTAGTAAAATATTGGATTTATTTTTTTAGTAAGAATTAAAAAATAGAATAATCGACATACCTTTTTAAAAGATGGCGAGGAATCAGTTATGCATAAATTGAAGCCTATAAATATTTGTGTAAAAGCCATTTAATGCCAGAAGTTTTTTATGTGTCCCAGATTCTACAATACTACCGGAGTCGAATACATATATTCTGTCAGAATTGACTACAGTAGATAAGCGATGTGCTATAGTTATTGAAGTTCTACCTTTTATCAGTCTCTCAAGACCATTCTGAACCATTTTTTCAGATTTGGAATCCAGTGAGCTTGTAGCTTCGTCAAGCAAAATTATCGGAGCATTCTTTAACATAGCTCTCGCAATAGATATCATTTGTTTTTGTCCACCGGACAAATTACTGCCTCTTTCACCGACAAGTGTGTCATACTTACAGTCTTGATTTATAATAAAACCATGAGCGGCGGCACTTTTTGACGCCTCTATGACTTCTTCATCAGTTGCATCAGGTCTACCTACCAAAATATTCTTCTTAATGGTATCATCAAAAAGCACTACCTCCTGCGGAACAAAAGCTATATTGTCCCTCAAAGATTTCATAGTGACATCTCTTACATCCTCACCGTCAATTTTTATGCTTCCCTCCCGAACGTCATAAAACCTGAGTATCAAATTTATTAAAGTAGATTTTCCAGAACCGACGGCTCCGACTATTGCGACTTTTTCTCCCTCTCTTACTTCCAAGTTTATGCTGTGCAGAACTTCGACACCCGGAACATAACCGAATTTGACATTATCAACTTTTATAATTCCTCGCGTTGCTTTGAATACTTTTGCATCTGTTTTATCAACTATCGCAGGATTTTGATCCATTACGGTAAAAATACGACCAATAGCAATTATGCCCATCTGAATGCGCATATTTAAACCCGCCAAAGATTTCATAGGTTTATATACTGTAACCACAGCAAACAAAAATACCATAAAAGAACCGGTAGTAAGAGACCCCTGCATTATTCTATATCCACCATACAAAAGAGTTCCTGCTAAAGCGATACTCCCAAAAAATTCCATCAAAGGACTTAATATATTATTATTTATTGCCATTTTCACATGAATGTTTGATATCACATCAGCACTATCTTTTACTCTTTGAGATTCGACTTTCTCCATATTGTAAGACTTGACAATTTTAATACCTTGAAACGACTGCGTTAGAATTGCGTGCAGATTTCCGAAAGATAATTGTTGTTTGGAAAAAAACTTCTTCATTTTTTTCCCAAAGTACACTATCGGATAAAATGCCATCGGGAAAAGCAAAAACGTAACCAGAGCCATATCAAAACATTTCCAAAACATAAGAACAACTAAAAAAACTACTGAACAGGAATCCTTGACAAGAGTCGTAACGCCGTTTAATACGGCATCTCTTATCATATTTAAATCACCCATAAAATACATTAAAACACTGCTCGAATTATTCTTATGGAAAAATTCTAAATCTTGCACGACAACTTTATCATATAAATCGCCTTGCATTCTCCTTACAAAATTTACGCCAAGTCTTGACATAGCTACAGCCTGCACATAAAAAGCAATACCTTTTGCGGCGTAAAGAACTATAATCTGAATGGCAACCCATTTGAGAACTTCTTTATTTTTATCTATAAACACTTCATTAAAGATAGGCTCAAGCAGTTTGACAGATGCAGTTTCCAAAATTCCAAATATCACCATAAAAACCACCGAAACCACAAAAAGTTTCCATTGCGGCAAAATATAGTTAACCCATAGACGCTTTACTTTTATAAAAATGCCGGTGTTTACATTACCAGCGATTTGTTTTTTTATTCTTGAGAAAATATTCATTTTGTTTATCCTTAATTTACATATTTAAATCATACTTTTTAAATGCTGTTTTTCGACCCTCTCCAACATCCAAGCTCAATGATCATGTACAACTAAGAAAATAAAAGAAAGATCTTTAATAAATTAAAAGAATTTTATCAAAAAAAAGATAAAAATAGGAGAACGAAAGAAAGTACTTGTTAAGGTAAATAGATTAAAACATATATGCGAAAAAGCTAAAGTAAAATGAGAAAGAGAGACAAATAATAGAAATAATATTAAAATACTTTATTACAATCATGCGGATATAATCTAACCAATATAAATTATTTTACTATGCACACAAAAAATATATAATGTTATTTGATAAATATTTAATTCATCTTTTTGCCTTTCAACAATTTATATTTAATTCTTAACCGCCGAATCTATCACAATTTTAAATGAGTATATGATAATTAAAAGCATTCAAAATCAAATTTTCAAAGATGCCCTCAGTTTACAAAATAAGAAATTACGCGATAAAAATGGAGTTTTCTTTGTTGAGGGTAAAAAACAGGTTGATGAAATTCCAAAAAACCGGGTTATAAGGCAAGTTTTTATATCCGAAAAATATAAAAACGACGTCAGAGGTTTTAAAAACGTTATAACGCTTTCCAATCGACTTTTCAAAAAATTGTCAGCGACACAATCTCCGCAGGGAATAATGGCTATAGTTGAGAAAAAACACTATAGTATTGAAGAGGTTACCAAAAATTCCGGACTGTTCATAATTTTGGAAAACATTCAGGATCCGGGCAATCTCGGAACAATTATACGTTCCGCAGACGCATTCGGCGTAAAAGCCGTGTTTGTGTCAGAGGGAAGTGCCGATATATATTCTGACAAAACCGTAAGAGCGGCAACGGGTTCAATATTTCATCTACCTATAATAGATAATATCGATATTGAAAATACGCTGAATTTAATGAAAAAAGAAAAAATTTCCGTATTTGCCGCATCGTTGAAAGGGAAAAAGTATTTAAACGATATTAAATTCCCAAATAAAAGCGCTTTCATAATAGGCAATGAAGCCAATGGTCTTAAAAGCAGCACAGAAACCTTAGCAGATATTCTTGTTAAAATATATATGCTAGGCAACGCCGAATCTTTGAATGCTGCCGTTGCGGCGTCTTTAATTATGTATGAGGCAGCGAAAAAACAAATAACATAAATGTGTCATTAGTAAACCTTATTTTTAAATCAACCATTACTTTTTTCTCTTACCATTAGAATAAATAAAATTTACTATCAGACATTGAAAAAGTAGCAACATTCTTTAAGCCATGCTTATTCGGCATAGATACCAATTCAACTTTTTTATAATTTGGTATTTTCTGCGATACCACTTTTTCCACATCCTCAAGATATAAATTCATTTCTGTCCAATCTTTAAATAGGGAATACTGCTAAATTTTTCCCTTGCAAGCTCCTCTACTTTAATTTTATAATCACCTTCTATTTTTTCGAAAAAATGAGTTAGGAACAAAAAAGGTTTATTCAATAAGCGATTCACATCCTTTGCACCGGTCATCGTGTGGTTTACTTTTTATGTAAAGATCTATTACTTTTTTCTACTAGTTACGCCAATGCTAGCCAGATATTCTTTTGCTAATTTTTCGAATTTTAGGTGATAGTTTTTTCCTCGCTCTCTCCATTACTCTATAAAGTATAGCTTTTGGCCACATAAAAGTTTTTTGCCCTTATCGTCAAATCCTTTCACTTTCACTAAGTCTAACAATTCATCGTTTGGCACAATAGAGACGTTCTCTTTATCTGACAACGTTTTACCGAGTATTATCCTGAGGTTTAATCGTATGCAGGACAATATTCAAAGTTAACTCTACTCTCAACTGTGTGGAGTCTATTCTTTAAGGTTATAAGCGTGATATCTCTCTTTGCTCTTCATTGACTTCTTCAATATCTTCATTTGTTACTTCACATTCTATCTATGAGTAGGTAACATCAAAATGTAAACCAATCAAAACGTCCGAAGAGTATTCCACTGAACCTGACTCCTGAAAAGTCTCAATATGAGCTTTCTTCCAATAATTATTTGCTCAATTGAAAGATGAAATCACGCAGCGTATGTTTTAACAATGTCAACACTTGTAACACCTTTGATTTTTCTTTCAAACCACGTTCGGCAATAACAAAATACTGCTTATTCTCTTTAACAAATTCCACTTTCACATTATAATGATACCTATTAAAAGTAAAGGCATAACTCTTGTGTTCGCCAGCTAATATAGTTATAGTAAGGAAATACGTAAGTTCCTCAACTCTATGCAATAGTCTGAGGGTAATGAATGCCACTTAATTTCTGATAACCGAGCTGTGCTTGCAAGCTCTTTCATACTCCTATGCTTATGTTTTTATTTTGGAATAATTTTTAAGTTTGGAAGCTATTGCAACTATTGATTTACGATATTCAATGGTTTTGCACTTATGCCGGTATCAATAAATGTGACTGTCTCTACTAAGCCTCTAGAAATAATAACAGCTACTTTTATACGTGTTCCACGTCTATGTTCAAAATTTTATCCTATTATTTCATCTATATATTTTAAAACTTCTCCTGCAAGATAAAGAGAACCTATTACTGCCGCTGTTTCATTATTATCTATCATATCGCAAGCGCTTTTTACAGAATCGACCGTACAAATTCTGCCTTGATCAATATACTTTGAAAATTCACGCTTTAAAACTTTGGGATGTAAAGCCCTGTTATTGCTTATCTGTGGTAATATTATTTTTTTTGCAAAAGGAACTATTTTTTTTACCATACATTTATACTTTTTTTCTTTCATAACGGCAAAAATAAAAATCCTCTTTTTTTTTGAAAAATTGAGTTGTGCGAATGTTTCAAAAAATACGTCCAACCCCTGAATATTGTGGGCGCCATCTATAATCAGTTTAAAATTTTTATTCTTATTACTAATTTTTTTTATGGTAAATCGTCCTTGCCAAACAGCATTTTTTAAGCCTGTCCTTATATGCGTTTCGCTTAAATAGTATCCTCTTTTATTTAAGAGTTCTACAGCAAAAAGAGCAGTTGAAGCATTTATAACTTGATGTTTGCCTAAAAGCCGTATTTCGAGATTTTGCATTTCTGTGTTTCTACTTATATAGCTAAATTCCTGTATATCTCTATCACCTTTATTATTTACAGCTTTGAAATCCTTTCCATATAAGTACGGATTTGATTTATTTTTTACTACAATTACTGCTTTTTCAGGCAGTTTTCCGCAGACAACATAAGCGCCATTTTTTATTATTCCGGCTTTTTCAAAAGCTATTTTTTCAATAGAAGTTCCCAGTATTTCCTGATGTTCTTTTGCAATTGATGTTATGATACAAATTAAAGGTTTTTCTATGATATTTGTTGCATCAAAACGCCCGCCAAGCCCTGTTTCAATTACAGCGACATCAGCTTTCTGCTCTGCAAAATATATAAAAGCTAATACAGTCAAATATTCGAAATATGAAAGTTTATATTTTACAGCTCTTTTCAGGTATTTTTTTGATAAATCATCAAAAATTTTTATAGATATATTCTTTCCGTTGATTTTAATTCTTTCTGTAATATTAATTAAATGTGGAGAAGTGTACAAAGCCGTTCTATATCCACCTGCCTTTAAAATTTCGGATATAAAGACTGCTGTTGACCCTTTTCCGTTAGTACCTGCTATATGAATTATTCTTAAATTATTTTGAGGATTATCTATGCTTTTAAGGAATTTTTTTATCCTTGAAAGACCTGGAGCCATTCCTTCATATTCTTTTAGTGTTTCAAAAAACATTATTTACTATAAAAAAACTTTAACACTTTAGTCAGAACATCTCTCATATCTTTTCTTTCTACAACAATATCAACCATACCGTGTTTCTCCAGAAATTCGGAAAGCTGAAATCCTTCTGAAAGCTGCTGCCTTATAGTTTGCTCAATGACTCTAGGTCCAGCGAAACCTATTAAAGCTTTTGGTTCTGCAATATTTATATCGCCGAGCATTGCGTAGCTTGCGGCAACGCCACCAGTTGTAGGATCTGTTAAAATTGAGATAAAGGCAAGTCCGTCATCAGCAAGTTTTGCAAGGGCAGCGCTCGTTTTGCCCATTTGCATAAGGGATATTGTTCCTTCTTGCATTCTTGCTCCGCCTGAAGCGGAAATAATGATTACGTGATATTTTTTTTTCAAAGCTTTTTCTATCACTCTTACTATTTTCTCGCCTACTACAGATCCCATGCTGCCGCCCATAAATCCAAAGTCCATAACTGCCATCACAACACTATATCCGTTAATTTTTGCCTCACCTGTGACGACAGCGTCGTTTATTTCAGATTTTTTTATCTTATCGGAATATCCGGGAAAGTCCAGAAAATTAACAGGTTTAATACTTGCGTCCATTTCTTTGAAGCTTCCTTTATCTACGATAAACTCAATTCTTTTTCGCGCGCTGAGTCTTGTGTAATATCCACACTTAGGGCATACCATAAGATTCTCTTCAAAATCTTTTTGCAAAAGAATCTGATCACATTTTTTGCATTTTGTCCAAATACCTGCAGGGAGTCCTTTTTTTTCAGACGTATTATTAATTGTCATTTTCATTTTTGTTTTTCCTCCAACCAACCTTTGCCTTTTTTTAAAACTTTACCCTTAATTTATTCCGTAGAAAACTTCACTCTCTAATATCATTAAGAAATTCCCTCAGCCAATAAATCCCCCTGGTCCAAAATACCCAGAAGTTTTTTATCTTTGTCTACAACGGGAATATTATCTATATTGTATTTTTTTAAGATTGTCGCTGCTTTTATAGCCATCATTTCAGGCGTCACGGTTTTAGGGTGCTTTGTCATAATGGACACTATACTTTTTTTTAGTATTTTCTCGTCATTTTGGAGATGTCTACGTAGATCTCCATCTGTAAAAAAGCCTATAATTCTACCCTTGTCATCAACAATACTTACTGCCCCGACTTTCGTGCTTGTCATAACAATAAGAGCATCTTTAACGGTTGACGTTTGCTTTATAACAGGGTTTTGCTCTTCTTTTCTCATAATATCATTCACTTGCATAGTAAGTTTTTTGCCTATTGCTCCCAAAGGATGGAGTATTGCCAGATTTTCTCTCTTAAAATCTCTCATATTTGAAACGGTGAGGGCTAGAGCGTCGCCCATTGCAAGCATTGCAGTGGTTGATGAAGTAGGTGCAAGATTATACGGACAAGCTTCCTTCTCAATGCTACAGTCAATGACGCACTTAACGCTTTGCCACACTTGAGCTTTAATTTTGCCAGTCATTGCTATGACTTCGATTTTCATTTTCTTTAAAACAAGGAGAAGTTTTTTTATTTCTTCCGTTTCACCTGAATAAGAAAGCATTATTACGATATCATCTTTTACAAGCATACCTATATCGCCGTGCAGTCCGTCAGTTAAATGTAAAAATGCGGATGGTATGCCTACGGAAGACATAGTTGCAGAAATTTTTCTACCTATCAGACCGGACTTGCCGAGTCCCATAATAACGATGCGACCCTTGCAATTTTTCATCAAAGAAGCGGCTTTATGAAAATTTGAATCTAAATGTTTTATTTGGTCTTTTACCGCTTGAGCTTCCACCTCAAGAATTTCTTTTGCAATTTTAAATCTTTTCATTTTTAATCTCTACACTGTGAACATCTTTAATAAATGACTCATTTTTATTATAATCTTTTCTTTTTAGGGATATTTCTATAGACGAATCTGCGTCAAATCCATACGGAATAGATTCTCCCAGAAAATTTCTGATATTTTCTGTAGAGATGTTGTCGGATATAAAGAACGGTACTTTTAATTCCTTTGTTTTCGAAGGAAGGACGCAATTAAGTTTTACAATCCCTGCATCTGAATGAGTCGTGCCTAAAACAAAATAATCGATACTGTCGGTATAAGTCGCCAGTTTTAAAATGCCATCTTCACTGTCGAGTTTAAAAAATTTAAATATTTTTACACTTCGCGTATCGCTGATAAATTTACAAAATTCAGGTACTTCATTTCTGTTAAACTAAACATTTTTTATACCGACTTTTATTATTTTAGATACAGGTTCTTCCTATTCGTCAGAAAAAAACAGCTATGGAAGTAACAAAAGGAAGAAGTCTAGAAACTGTGCCTGATATAAATTTTTCAGATACTTTGTTGGTATAGTCTTTAATGAGACGAAATTAAAAAAATCAGCGACTAAATTTGCTGCGTCCAGAGCATCATTATAGTTTGTAAGTCCGCATATTTTAACTTCCGACTTTGTTATTTTCCTGAATGTATCACATTTTACAATGAAGCTGAGAATCTTTTTTTAATTAGTATCTCATCAATATCTCATCCTCATTAGTGACATAATCTTATAAAAAAATAATTGTCGTACGAAAGCATCTATTTGATTTACTTTTAAATGCGATTTTCCTCACAATTATCATAATAAAACTCTTTTATTTTTTAGTTTTTGTATGGAAATAGATTGTGTCGAACAACTGCCTCTTTTCCTGTTAGTCATCACTTATATAAATCGTGACCCAACTTATGATATTGTCCGTAAACCATAAACTGTAAATCATTTGCTCCCTTCCAGACACCTACAACAGTAAAAAGTCTTTTATCAGAAAATGCCAGTGCTTTTTCTTCATTTGTATCGTTCCATGTCCCGTCCCATGAATGACTTGATATTGAACACTGTTTAACCTCTAGAAATTTACTTTCATTTCTTTTTTTTGCATCAAAACCATGCTTATCAGTATTCAGCAAATCAAAACCAAGATAGTTTGCTATTATAGCATCTCTGATTGTATTTATAGTTGTATCCGTATCATAAATTTTAAATTTATTTTGAAAATTTGATAACTCTTCCAACGCACACATTCCGAGTGATCTAAATTCAGCTGAAACAGATTGATAATTTCCTTTTTCGAATATTGTCATAATCTCAGATTATTCTCTGCTCTATTTTTTATATTGCACTGAATTTGCTCGAATATAAATGAAATCCTATTTTTTTATTTGCTAATTTAATATATTTATCATTAATATCTATCATAGATAACTTTAATAACTTTACAAACTCATTTCTTAAAATTGCAAGTCGTTCTGTATTTGATAGTTTTGTAATTCTCTCTAAAGATTTTTTAGAGATAGTTTCGCTTATGCTGTTTTTAATAATAATTCATCTTTGGCATGTGTATTTGAATAATCTTTGATATTTACATAAAAATCTTTTAATCCACCAAGTCTTACATTCTCGACTAGCGCTGTTGTATAGTTGTATAAATTTTGCTTTTTATTATTCTATCTCCCATTTTGAATGAAATAGAATATTATCAAAAGTCTTTCCCCTTATCAACGCGACTTTTAGTATAGTAATCTTAAAGGTCGCGCAGTCTAGAGACATTTTTGATTATTTACTTTCCATTATTCTATTTCCGATGTACAAGTTTGTATCTTTCCAGTTCATTCTGTCTCAGTGAGTTATTAGATTACCGCGCTTTTTTGATTATAAAGTGATTTTTCAAGTAATGCGTAATTTTGCAATAGAATTTATGTTTTAAAAGACTTTTTGTTCCATTTGGACAGCTTGTCTGTCAAGACTTTGGTTTGACTAGAAAGCATTTAAATTTGAATCAAATTCCTTCGGAACCTATTGATTTTATATAAAACACTGAAAGATAATAATTCAATATCCTAAATTTCAATTATTTTTTATAAACTTTATCAGGATCAAATAGTTCTTCGCCTATGATCTCTGTATCTCTATTAGATGTAACCCTTGTAAAAAAACAACTTCTGTGTCCGGTGTGACATGCAGCACCGCCGATTTGATTTACTTTCAAAAGGATACAATCGGCATCGCAGTCATAATAAAATTCCTTCACTTCTTGAATATTTCCAGAACTTTCGCCTTTGACCCAAAAAGATTGTCTTGAACGACTCCAAAAAGTAGCTTTTTTTGTTTCAAAGGTTCTTTTGACAGATTCTTTATTCATGTAAGCCACCATTAAAACTACATTATCTTTCCAGTCTTGAACTACGGCGGGAATAAGACCTTTGTCATCAAATTTTAAGTTTTCAATAATCTTTTCCACACACTGCTCCCTATTTTTTTCTTATTAATATATTTCGTTTAATTTTAGCTTGCTATAAAAGTTTGCTTTTTGCAAAATATCTTTCATCTTTACGGCAGACTTAAGCACTGTGTATTTGTCTCACCGGTATATTTTGGGACATTAAATGTTCTTTGACTTCTTTTATCGTCAACTCTTTGTAATGAAATAAAGAGGCAACAAGCACTGCTGAAGCGCCGTACTCATAGGCTTTGGAAAAATGTTCGACTTTTCCAGCACCACCAGATGCAATTACTGGTATTCCCACAGAACTTGAAATTGCTTTTAAAAGTTCTAAGTCATAACCATCTTTTGTACCATCTTTATCCATACTTGTCAGTAAAATTTCACCGGCACCAAATTCAACAGCTTTTTTAGCCCAAAGAATAGCATCGAGTCCGGTATCAATCCTGCCTCCATGCACAAATACATTCCACTTATTTTCCCTTGTTTTTTTTGCATCTATTGCAACAACTATACATTGTATTCCGAATTTATCGCTTGCTTCCTTTATAATAGATGGATTTTTAACAGCAGAAGAATTCAGTGAAACTTTATCAGCTCCTGCATTTAAAAGATTTCTTATATCTTCAAGAGTTCTTATTCCACCTCCTACAGTGAGAGGAATGAAAACTTTTTCTGCAGTTCTTCTCACCAAATCAACCGTAGTATTACGACCTTCGTGAGTTGCAGTAATGTCTAAAAATACTATTTCATCTGCACCATCTGAATTGTACTGTTTTGCAACTTCAACTGGGTCACCTGCATCTTTTAAATTGACAAAATTTGTCCCTTTAACGACACGTCCATTTGTAACATCCAAACATGGTATTACTCTTATTCCTAACATTTTATTCCTTTACATTCATCATCATTTTGGCTCTTAATTGTTTTGTAAAACATATTATTCTACCTTTTTTATTGCATCTTCAAGTTTAAAATCGTCGGTATATAATGCACTTCCAACTATAGCGGCAAAAACGCCGTCTTTTTCATATTTTTTAAGTCTAATTAAATCGTCAATAGTCTTTACGCCACCTGAAGCGATTATCCTCATATCGCTTTCAAACAGTTTTTTAAGTCCTATAAAGTCCGGACCTGTAAACATTCCATCTCTTGATATATCGGTATATAAAATTTCCTGAACACCTATTTCTTTAAGTCCGTTTACAAGTTCCAAAACTTCAACAGAAGTTATATCTTTCCAACCGCTTATCGCAATTTTTCCGTCTTTTGCATCAACAGCGATAATGATTTTTTGAGGACCGTACTTGTTTATCGCTTTTTTTACAATTTCAGGATCATGAAACGCCACTGTGCCTAAAATTACATATGTTGCGCCTAAATCAAAAACTTCTTTTATTTTCTCCATATTTCTTATTCCACCGCCGACCTCAACGGGAATATCAACCGCCGCGCATATATTTTTGATAATCTCTTTATTTGTATTTATTCCGCTGAAAGCGCCGTCCAAATCAACAACATGTAAACGTTTTGCACCTTTAGATTTCCAAAGTTTTGCAATAAAAACAGGATCTTTCGAATAAATTGTCTCGGCATCAATTTTACCCTGTTTTAATCTTACCGAGTTTCCCTGTCTTATATCAACCGCCGGTATTATAATCATTTATTTGCCTCGTTTATAAAATTACTTAAAATTCTCAATCCTTTTTCCCCACTTTTTTCGGGGTGAAACTGGCTGCCCCAAATATTTTTATACGCTATAGAAGAACAAAACTTTATGCCATAATTACAAAAACTTGAGGACTGTGATAAATCTTTAGGCATTCCGTAGTATGAGTGAACAAAATAAAAAGTTTCTTTATTATTTATTGATTCAAACATTTTTTTGGGATACACGCTGTCTATAATTTCTATATTGTTCCATCCCATATGAGGGAATTTTAAAGTTTTATCTTCAAGCTCAAATTTTCTTACTTCGCCTGGTATAAGATTTAAACCCTCATACTCTCCGTTCTCATAACCTTTAGTAAAAAAAAGCTGGAATCCAAGACATATTCCATAAAGCATTTTTCCGGAACTTACATAGTTGCTTATCGCTTTGTCAAACCCTTTTGATTTTAAAAAATCCGCCGCGGGTCCAAACGCTCCAACACCTGGAAGTATTGCGCCGCCAAAACTCGAAATTTTTGACGGAGAATCAATAACATACGCCTCTGCATTACAGTAATGCAAAGCGTTTAGCACGCTTTTAATATTGCCAAATCCATAATCTATAACTGCAATTTTTTTTGTCATTTCTTTTAATATGTCAATCTCCTTTTTTAACCTGTTTTGTTCATTTCTTTGATTTTGTTTTTCTTTTTTTCGCCAGTTAAAGGAAATAAATACAGAAGATAAAACAGATTATAGAACACCCTTTGTTGAAGGAATGGTTTTTTTACTTCCGGAATATGATACTGCCTGTCCCAAAGCACGCCCAAAAGCCTTGAAAATGGATTCTGCTATATGGTGGTTATTTCTTCCTTTTATCATTTTAATATGCAACGTAATTTCTGCATTGCTTGCAAGGGCGTAGAAAAACTCTCGTATTAAGTCATAGTTAAACCCATTTTTTTGAAATTTTATATCGGCTTCATAACTTAAATAAGATCTGCCTGACAGATCCAAAGCCACATAACTTAAAGTTTCATCCATAGGTAAAAGAAAATGCCCATATCTTACAATACCTTTTTTATCGCCGATGGCTTCTTTTAAGGCTTGTCCTATGGTTATTCCTGCGTCTTCAACCAAATGATGATCATCTATATGCGTATCGCCGGAAGCTTTGATTTTAAAGCCCATTCCTGAATGAACTGCAAAGAGCTCAAGCATATGGTCTAAAAAACCTATTGTAGTTGACACTGACGGTACCGAAGGATTGTCAAGATTAATTTCAACAATGATATCGGTCTCTTTCGTTTTTCTTGCAGTTTTTGCTTTTCTTTGCTTCATTTTACAATATCCTAAAAGAAATTTTCACTTATTTCATTATCTTCTTTTTCTACGTTCTGTGTTTTCCCTCTTCATTTGGTTAAGAGGATCGGAGTTGAGGTATCTTACTTCTGCAGATTTTTTGTGATACTGCATACTTTCAGCCTGGGCGAAATCAGCAATAATTTTGTATGCCATTTTGTTATTTTTATTCATCTCGATATATGTGGATCTTTTTAAAAATGTCATTACTGAAAGTCCGCTTGAAAATTTTGCAGAACCGTTTGTAGGCAAAACATGCGATGGTCCAGCCCAATAGTCACCTGAAGCGGTAGGCGTCTGATAACCTGCAAAAATAGCTCCTGCATTTTTAATGCTTTTTAACAAAACTTGATAATTTTTTACCAAAAGTTCCAAATGCTCAGGCGCTATATTATTTGCTATGTCAACAGCCTTATTTAAAGAGCAAAATTCTGTTTTTAACTGTTTAAGGACTTCTTCAGGGAGCAACTTTTTAATTTCAGATATTTTTTTTGCCGATTCACATAAAAGATAAATTTTCGCACCAGGATCATGTTCTGCTTGTGCCATTATATCAGCAAAAACATAACCCACAGGAACATCTTTATCCGCAATTATTGCCACCTCAGTCGGTCCAGCAAGTGCATCTATGCCGACATACCCAAAAACCTGCCTTTTGGCTTCGTCTACATAAACATTTCCAGGACCTACAATCATGTCAACTTTCTTTACTGTTTTTGTTCCATAGGCAAGGGCCGCCACCGCTGCTATACCGCCAATACAATATATTTCTTTTATTCCGCACAATTTTGCAGTAAATAAAACAACATCATTCATATTCTTCGGCGGAGTAACCATAACTATCCTTTTTACTCCTGCCGCAACGGCAGGAATTGCAGTCATAATGACAGTCGATGGATAAGGAAAACGCCCTCCGGGAACATAAACACCAGCAGATTCTATGGACGTGTAAAACTGTCCGACTTTTAAACCGTTTTTAACATAATTCCATCTCTTTTTAATTTGAGAATATTCGTACTTATGATATGACAAAATATTTAAATAAGAAGATTTTATTACGTTTTTTAGTGACTTCGGAACACGTTTAGCGGCATCAGCTATTACTTTTTGTGAAACCTTATACCCTTTTTTAGACAAATCTGCATTATCAAACTTCTTGATATATTTAAAAACGGCTTTATCACCGTTATTTTTGATATCTTCAATTATATCTGAAACGTAGGTACTAATCTGCTTGGTATTCATTATATATATAATATAAAAATCAAAGGATTTTGACAATGAATGAAGTTTAACAATTCAGTTAAAATTTCGTAAGTAAATACTCTATTCAAAATGTGCATACATATAGTAGAAATCTATATAAAGATGTCTCCGTTATCGCGGGGGCAGTTAAACACAATTATTCCCCTCCCCCGTTTATTTGAATACTTTCTTCTTTTTATCGTAATAAAAAGAGGGTCTGTCTTTAAAACTAAATTCAGTTTTATCAATGTAAAGTTTTTCGGCAGAACTATCAATATACACTAAATTATTATTAAAATGAAAATCAAGAATTCCTGTTCCTGTGCTTTCAGTCACGTTGATATTGAAATCTGCTAGGTCGAAAGATATTTTTTCTTTATCAAAGCCGACACCCGTTATATCAGCTTTTTTTATTCCCGAAAAAGCCATAAACTGTTTAAACGAATCAATATAATACCTGTCATAATATTTACTCTTGTTGCGAAGAAAAAACGCATTTGTAGAATTGTTTTTTACATGTAAAGTGATTATGTTATTTCCTTGATATATATTGAAAAATATTTTGTTTTTTTCGCATATTGCCGGGAAAATAAAATACAGAGGACTTAATGCTAAAATAATTCCTGAGAAAATAAATCTTTTCTTGGTTTTGAAGCATGTTATACAAAACAGAAAGAGAAAAAATAGCAGAAGCTGTGTAACTGTAGGTTTTGCCGTCAATACTACGGCAAATTTAAGATTTCCTAAAAATGTTGCTGATGACAAGATAAAATTAAGAATCAGCGAAAGAATGACTGAACACAGTACTGCAGCATATTGAAATATAAAAGTTAAAACATAAAAAATAATCCCGAGATAAAGAATAATTCCTGTGAACGGTGCAACTATTATGTTTGTGACAAAAGATATTATTGAAATTTTGCCAAAGTAATATGCGCAAACTGGTATTAAAACCAGTTGGGCTGAAGTTGTAACTGATAATACTCCGCAGAAAAAACGTAGTATTTTACCTTTTACGTTTTGGAACAATCCGAAAATATCTCTATAAAAACGGACAATTCCTATTGTCGCACCATAAGACATCTGAAAAGATGCTGTAAACAGCTGTTGCGGTTGGAGTATGAGTATAATCAACGCAGATAAAGCAAGAGAATTGTATATCAAAGGTTCTCTGTCTAGTGACAAAGAAAATATTATACAGGAAAACATTATTGCTGATCTCAATGCTGGAGGATTTGCACCAGTTGCAAGACAATAGAAAAATATAAAGGGAATACTTAACAGCGAAGCTTTTTTTAAAGGCAATCCCGTCAATTTTAAAATGAAAAGAACAATTATGCTTATAAAACCTACGTGGAGTCCGCTTACAACCAAAATATGCATTATCCCTGAATCTGAAAAACTATTTTTGGTGTCTTGTGTAAGCGTGCTTTTGTCGCTGATAATTAACGATTTTAAAATATCGGAATAAGGTCTTTTAAAATAGGTGTCAATTTTTTGGATTATATCCTGTCTAAATGCAAAAGCAAGCTTTTTGACAATGTTTGGTTTTGATTCTATATATTCAAAAGAAAATATGTCTAAAACAGCGTATATTTCGTTTCTTGCAAGGTATTTCTGATAATCAAAAACAAGAGGGAAAGCAGATGAGAAAGGTTTTTTTAGTTTCCCTTCAATATTTATTACGTCACCATAAGATACGGAATACCCAAAGGGAGAGTTTACGATGATTTTTTCACTTACTGCGTTACCGTTTACAGCGCTGGTTTTTAATATAAATCTTTTGCCGTTTTTTACGCATTGCGGTACATCGAGAACTCTGCCTTCAACCGAAACGGCGGTATTATTATCAGTTAACTTATAAAGACGACTTTGCTTCTCATAGGAAAAGTATCCAAAAGCATCTAGCAAAATTAGGGTAAAAGCGTAAATAATAAAAATTGTTATGACTGGTCTTTTGCACAATGTTATTATTATGGAATTCATGAATGGTTTTTATTATATCAAAATTGGTATAATCACCAATAATGAAAAGCATAAATATTTCATCAATCGGCGAGTTTGGACTGATAGATATGATAAAAAATCAGTTCGCAAACGTGAAAGACAATAAAAATATCGTTGCAGGCATAGGCGACGATAGCTTTTGTTTTAAATCAGGTAAAAACAATGTCTGTATAACAAAAGATATGCTGATAGAAGATATCCACTTTAAAAGAAATTGGGCAACCCCACAGGAAATTGGCAGAAAATCCATTGAAGTAAACGTAAGTGATATAGCCGCAATGGGGGATGTGAAACCTAAATATGCGTTTATAGGTCTGGGACTTCCGCCGAAAACATCGGAAATATTTATTAAAAGTTTATATAGAGGCTTTAAAAAAACCTGCGATAAATACAAAATGATAATAGCAGGTGGCAATATCGTAAAGGCTGATAAAATTATAATTTCTATTACGATTGTCGGCATAGGGAAAGAAAAGGTAGTTAAGAGAATGGGCGCAGGTGTTGGCGATTTGATTGGGGTAACAAACACTTTTGGCAATGCCGGAGCAGGAATTACACTTTTATACAAGTACGGCATAGAGCGCAAATATAATAAGTATGAGCGTTTTTTGATTTCAAAACAAAATAATCCAAAAGCAAGACTTAAGGAAGCGTGGAAAATATCAGAATATTTAACTTCTTTAACGGATGCTTCCGACGGACTGTATGTTTCTGTCGGCTTGCTTACAAAAGATTCCGGCAAAGGCGCAAATATCTATATAGATAAGATTCCAATTTCATCAAACTTGAAGAGAGTTTTCACAGAATACAAAAAACAGCTGGATTTTGCATTGTTTGGCGCAGAAGATTATGAGCTTATTTTTACCGTACCCGTTTCAAAAGCAAAGCTTTTAAAAAAGTTAGTTCCGCAAATTTCCTACATAGGCAAAATAAATTCGTCAAAAAAGGTAAAATATTTTTATAATGACAAAGAACAGAAAGTTGAGTATTCTGGATATAAACACTTCTAAAAAAAAATTTTTTATTACTAAAACACCCAAACAGACAAGTAATCTGGGCAAAAAATTCGCCGCCTTATTAAAAAGTGGCGATATTGTTTTCCTGAAAGGCGATTTAGGAAGCGGAAAAACGACTTTTGTACAAGGCGTTGTAAAAGCGTTTGGCAATAAAGGTTTTGCAAGAAGTTCGAGTTTTACGCTCGTAAATGAATATGATGCAAATGGTTTGAAACTTTTTCACATAGATTTATACAGACTAGACCCGTCAAGCGTTTGGAATATAGGGATAGAAGAGTATCTTTTCAGCGGGAATATTTCGCTTATTGAATGGGCGGACAGACTGGTAGGAGCTGAAAATGACAATTACTGGAATGTTGAGATTGAAAGTACGGGATCAAACAGAGAGGTAAAAATAGAGAAGAAAAAATGAAAATTTTAGCTGTAGAAACCTCGGGGAAAACATTTAGCGTAGCTTTAAATGAAGACGGCAGATCCGCCGCATCGTTTTATTATGACTGTGGTTACATACATTCTGAGATGATTGTTCCGTCAGTAGAGAGATTGTTGAAAGATACAGGAAATACTTTTCAAAATATAGATAAATTTGCAGTATCGACAGGACCCGGAAGTTTCACGGGGATAAGAGTCGGCATGACTGCGGTAAAAACATTTGCGCAAATATTAAACAAGCCTGTTGCTGCTGTTGACAGCCTGTCAATTCTGGAAAAATCTTTTGTTGAAATAAAAGGAGTGAAAACAATTTCTGCAATAGATGCTTTAAGATGTGAAGTTTACGTTAAGGACGGCGAGAAAATTATTATTAAAAATATAGACTTGTTTGTTAAAGATTTAAAAAAGTATAAAAATAAAATCTTGGTGATAGGAAACGCCGCGATATCTTATAGAGAAAAACTTTGCAAAGGACTCGGCAAATACAGTGTTTCTCTACCTTATATTATGCATATGCCTAAAGCGCAGGTATTAGCGGCAATGGCTTACCGCTCTTTGGAAAGTACGGACTATACAAAAATTAAACCACTGTATATCCGCCGCTCATGGGCGGAAGAAACCGACAAGAAATAAAATTAGTATATTGTCAAATTCTGATATGTGAAAAAATAAAATAAAACGATACCCATCAAAAATTTCTTCTCTCCGCTACTTCTTTTTCGCATTTTAAGATATTGTTATAACAGTCTAATAGCTCATCTAACCAATCTTTTATAATTCCTTCTTCTTCATCTTCCATTAAATTTTTAATATTTGAAATTTTTTCATTTAAGTTATCAATTGTTTTTCCCCAAGAAAAGCCACTCATAGCCTGCGCGCGTAATTCCTGCTTTAATCTTTTATTCTCGGGATACTTAATAAGCAATCTCCTGTAAAAAGCCATATCAGATTCTTTTTTCGTCGGCAAGAAATAATACGGGGCTAGACATGAAATTATATTTAATCTACTATTTTCTTTTTCGTCAATCCATTTTAGGATTGAAGATTCATCAAATATAGATAAAAAACCGTTGCTAAGCCAGCAATTTTTAATGTTGAATAAACGAGAAATATTTTGTTCGTTATTGTCTAAAATGCTGGAGAGTTTTTCCCACATTTCTTGTGGATGTAATTTTGCCAAAAATAGAAGACTATCTTTTTCCAATTTACTACTCAAGTCGCTGCTGATTATTATAATTCTTTCAAATATTTCCAATAAACGCTCTAACGACGATTTTGAATTGACATATTTATTTAATATTTCATTCCATAAATAGATATAAACAGTATTAATGTGTTTTTTAAAAACCTCTTCTATCGAAATATATAAACATTTTAGAACTAACTCTTCATCAAACTTAATTTTATCTTTATTATATGAGATGAGGGTCAAACAAAGATAAATAACTGGCTTTTCCTTTGTTATTATATATTCAATAATTTCAGTCAATAATTGTTTTGAACATTTACTAATTCTTGATTTTAAATCAGTAATGGAAAATTTATTGCTTTTAATCAAATTAAATAAATAGTTTACAGTTTTATCTGTGGGACTTACATTGACAATATCCGGCAAAATTGCATACAGCGGCGATTTGCAGTCAATTTTAAGTACTATATCGTCAAAAATATCTTGATTTTTTTCGCATAAACCATAAAAATATCCGACTATTAAATCTGTATTTTTAGGAGTTTTTAACTCGACATATTTCTCTATAATTTTTTTATATGAAATCAGATCATTGTCGCTTGCCGATTTTTTTATACCGACATCAAATGACAATTTAGATTTGTCAGAAAACAAAAATTCAAGCATTTCATCTTCTTTAAAATTTGCATTATTTACCAATTTATTAAATAATTCTTTCTTTTCGTCCGATACGTGCCGATTCTGCATACAAAAAATTTGAAAATCATCAATTTTATTTAGTTTTTTTAAATCTCCCAAAAATTCGTGCAGTTTAACGATATTTTCTTCATTCAATTCTTTACAGTTATGCTCTTCGAGCGTATTATTTAAATTTTCTATTAGCTCAAAAACATCACATTTTTTAGTGTTTATTAGCGTTTTATAATGATTTAATGCAATTTCACACGTTTCGTTCGTTTTTAATAAATAAAGAGCTGTTGAGTTAAATATGTAATTACATTTTTTTATAATTTCAATATTAGTATTTTTGTCTAGAATTGTTAATGTTAATTTAAATAAATCGTCTATATATTTTAATTCTATATTTGTGAAATTGAATCGTATCAACAATTGAATAGTAATCTCAGCGGAGTCATCTAGTTTGCTAACACACATAGGATCTTGCATGCCTTGTTCAATCGCTTTTAATATTATTAATACTTCTTTTTCTTCTTTCCTTGATTCAGCTAAGCCATTTAAGTAATTAATCTTACATTCTAGTGGAGTATATGTATTAGCCATCTTTGTGTTATAAAAAATAGTAAACAAATCTGTGAAATCTGTGAAAAAGGATTCGTATGTATTTCTATTTTTAGAGATTTCAATTTTAAAGAGTAAATCACAACTTTTTATAAAATAACTAGGATCTTTAGCATAATATGCAAGTACAGATTGTATGTCTCCATCTATATTTGAAAGTTCTTCAATATTTAAATCCCCAATTATTTCTCTTAGTTTCTTAAAAACATTTTTATTTTTTGGATAGGCTATACATTGAAACAGGTTTTTTTTTGTCACTATGTCATTGTAATTGTTAAATTGTTGCAGAATAATATCCAGAATAATATCTTTAATATTCGGAGGACATCCTGACAATTCATTATTGAAAAATTTAATTAAAGGCTTTGGCATACTTTCTACAAATTTCTCATATTTAAACATATCAGCATTTTTCTTCCACCAATTTTTTTGGAGCCAGTTTTGGAAAATTCTTGGAGATATATGTAAAGTAGTTTCGCCGCGCAGTATATTGCTGTCTTTCAATTTAGCAATATGTTCTTTAATATCTCCATTGCCAATAGCAGAGTAATCTTCTTTTATTCTTGAGCAAACAAATTCAAATTCAGAGCTAAATGTTCCTTTAAAACCAATCCGTTTAAACAAACTAAGGTACTCCAAAATTCTAATTTTGTCTTTTGTTTCATTAGAATTAATCGATTTTTCATCGCTTACATATTTAAGCCAAATATTGTCAAGATTTTCTAAATATTGTTCCGGATTTTTTGAAACATTCTCCGCGACAATCATTGCTACCATAGGAAATCCTTCGCAAAGTCTCACTATTTTATTACGAATGTCAGGCCGTAGATCTGGACAACGTTCTTCAATAAGTCTCGGAAGAACCTCTTCTGATAATTCTTTTACTATAAATGTTTCACCTCTTGTCATATCAACAGCATTAGAATTATATATAGTAATAAGTTTCATGTTGCTAGCGTCATATTCAATAGTATTGAGTATTTTTTCTGCATTTCTACTATCACATTCGTCAATAACCAAAATTAAAGACACATTTTTATTTTCATTAATATAATTTTTCAATGATGTTGAATTATTATATTCTTCAGGAGATCTAAAAAAGATGCAATTGCATTTTAAATCATTGTCGTCTAATATTTGAACGACTGTTTTTGTTTTACCTATTCCAGATACCCCTAATATTCTTATATGCATAGCTTTATCGTTTTTGTTTTGAGCTTTTAATAATTTTTGAACTTTGGAAATAATATTTTTTCTACGTTCATCTTCAAAATATTTGTTTCTCAAATCACTCTGTCGAGATATAGTTTTATGTAAAGTGTAGTAATCTGAATTTGTTGAGTTTGTTTTTATATTTAACAATAAGGCTAGATAATTTCTTTCAATAACGTTATTCAGATGTTCATATCCCCATACAGCTACATTACAATCAGAATAACCGCATTGATTAAAGTATTGTTTAAGTAAAGCAGTCGTTTTATTTAAATTTTCTTCTACAAATTCATGTTTAAATGTCACATAAACATAAGCAGCGCCATCATCTAAACATTCTTTAATAGCGGGTTTTAATTTCTTAGATTTTTCTTCTTTTAATTTATTAAATTCTTCTACGCTACAACCGAATAATTCTTTTACAATAGTACTTTCGTTCCAAGGTTTTTCCTTACCTGTTTTTATTTGGAAACGAACGTCATCAGCAATAATAATATCAGTTCTTATACCATTTACACTTTTTATTCTGGCATCAATGCCGCCATCGGGAGACGTTATATTTTCAGGACAATTAATATTAGTTCTAGGAATATTATTGTCTCCCGCTTCAAGAAGAAGAATTTGTTTAAATAAAGAAACAGCTTTTTTGGATTCCATATTTAATAATTCTTTCTCTAGCTTAAACATCATTTTCATCCTTTTGTTGATTATTTATAAATTATTAACGACAAACTAGACACGGTTATTGTTTTGACATTGCGACAATATATTCTTTCGTCATTGTGCCTTTTGTACAACCTGCTTTATTAGACGGCGAGTTTTTTAACGGCATTGACTTATTTGATAAAAGCCTTTCATAAGTGAAGAGATGATTAAACCCGTTTATTTCAAATTGTTCAGCAATAAACTGATCCGTTGGCAATTGAATATCTTGTACTCTTCTATTTCCAACTATGTAAAAAACAATTCCCTTCTTTTTCACACTTTTTGCAACATTTGTTATTGATTTATGTAAATCAAAATAAAATGATGAAACTTCCAACGCTCGTTTTTTAGATTTTATCGAAATCTGTTTTACGTAATCAGTTATAATACTGCCATCATATATTTGTTTAACAGTATGCCCTCCCATAAGCATTCTATCTAGTTGCCTTGCGCTTTCAAAACCAAGCCATTGATTACTAAACATTGAAAATTGACCGTAGGCAACCGTTGTAAAACTATCGCCATATGGCGGACTTGTCAATACGACATCATATTTCTTATTGATATTTTTAAACTCTGAACAATGCACATTAATTTTTAAATTATTTATTTTAGGCAAATAGCATTTGCTGTATATTCCGATAACTTTATTTAATTTATTAAAAAAGACACTAAACACGTCAGAATTAAATTGTAAAATTTCTTCTTGCTTAATTCTATATAACTTAAATTCGTTGTTTCTAGTATAAGAACACTCTCTTATTGTTTCAGAAAAAGGAACCAAAAATATTTGTTGAATATCTTTATCAATCTTATTTATAAAATGCTTCAGTATAGATAAATTTTGCAAAACAGGTTTTGAAAACCAATAGTCAATATTATTATACTGTACAATCTGTATGTTGCTTATATTATTTTCCTGTTTTATAAAATCATATATATCATTTTGTAAATTCTGCTTTACAATCTCAACCTTATCAATGTCAATTTCTGAGAATTTTGTTCTTGAGATAAGAACAGCTAAAGGATTAACATCAAAACCGTCCATTTCCAAAAAACCATTTTCTAACCCTGCGGTAAGACATGAACCTGAACCACAATATGGATCAAGAAGTTTTCCTTTAATATTTAATTCTTTAAACAGCTCTATCCCTATTTGGGGGATCATAGTAGCAGGATATTTATGAATATTCGGATACTTAGTGGCGTAAGACTGCCCTAAAAAATCATATTTTTCATTTCTAGTTACTAGATATCTCACATATATCCTTTATGCTCTTAAATAATAACGGTAGTTTATGTTCATAAACCCTAAAACCTGTGCCATGATTCCGAGCACTTGTTCCTTTATCATGTAATCTTAAATCTACTAAAATATTTTCCTCTTTAAACTGATTTTCTAACAACTCTGGAGAAGTTTCCTTCATTAATTGTGCTCGGTAAAAATGAAAATATTCTTTTCCAGCTCTTTCTTCAGTATGGGCTGAAACAAAAATCAGAGCTGGTATTTTTTTAATAAACCTATCAGCCAAATTCTGTAAACACCATGAAGCAACTATTTCTCCAGACACATGCCTTACTGAAATTGCTACCTTTGTAACTTCAAGAAACAATCCGGCGCTATTAGGTTTTAAAGACATCGTATAATATAGTCCTTTTCTTCCCTTTACATCAGGACTGCCATATTTTTTAACTGCCTCTATAGGCGGGTATTTTCCAAACTTTATTATTGAAAGTAAACAGCGTAATAAGAGATTTATTTTTTGTACGATGAGCTTTTAATTCTGCGCCTTCTACATCCGGTCTAGCATTATTATTTTCAGGAATCCCAAGGAAAGATTCCAAAGTATATCCTATACCAGTATGACCATTTCTTTTAGAAGGCACATATCCTTTTTCTCTTAATCTTATAAATTTGGTTTGAAATTCTTTTTGTTTCATAGCATAACTTAAATTCTTATTTTTTTGGTTTTGTTCTAAGTTGACGTCCTAGTTTTCTTTTGATTCTTTCTTTACTGTTTTGATTTTTCAACTGTTTTTTTACAATTTTTTTATAATTTTTGCTGTTTTTTTCACAACAGTCTTCTTTTTAACTTCTTTTGTCGCCGTTATTTTCTCAGTTTTGGATTTTAATTTTTTAATGTTAACAACGACGGCATTATCCCAAAGCTTTTCAAGTTTATATAATTCTCTTATTTCAGACAACATAATATGTATGACAATGCCGCCGCAATCTATGACCTTCCATGATGATGAGGATACACCATCTTTTCTCAATGGTCTTATATCTTGTTCTTTAAAAGTTTTTTCAATCTCAATCGATATTGCATTTATTTGTGGCGTTGACTGCGCTGTGGTTATAACAAAATAATTTGCAATTGCAGTCACTTCGCGCATATCTAAAATGATTGTGTCAATCGCTTTTTTATCGTCCGCTATTTCTGCCGCTTTAACCGCCAATGCGAAAAAATCAATTTTTGCCATCTTGTCCCTCTTTTTTATCAAGATTGCCGTATATTGCACAATCTCTACCCACGAATATGCTTATGTCGGAATAAATACAATTATCGTATGAAATTATCACTTTCCCAGTCTTTTAAATTTCCACAATTTTTAAGGCTTGCGTAAAATTCCCTTATAGTCTTTTATCAAAGTTTTATTATAAGCTACAAGGAAATTGTTCCAGTCCAAAACATCAAAGTTATTTCTCCTTAAAAGCTCCGCCGCTTTCTCAGCCATACGCGGTTTTCTTAAAGCATTTTTAATATTAATCAGAATATCTTTCGTATTTGTCTGCAAAGTTGCATCGGCATAGTATATTTTATTTAAGAGTTTTTCAATATTTTGTCTGTCAAATTCAGTTCCTGTCTTTGTATATTTCATGGGCATTTCACAAAATATAAGCACCGGTTGTTTTGTAAATTTGAGTCTTAAAATATAATATGCAAAAAGACAATTTTGGGATATTTATATTGATAAAGTTGTAATTTCTGCAGATTTTCATTATTATATAAGGTGTTAAGTTCAGAAAGTACTCTATTGTTGCAAGACGGTTTAAGGACTCTAAATCTCTGTTTTTGAAATTATCTTTTGAAAGAATAGCTTTAAACTCTTTATCTTTCCATGTCATACTGTAAAGCGTCTCAAAATTTGTATTGATATAAAAACCGGTCTCAGCGGTATTTCCTATTACTCTGCGTATATCCAAATAAATTTTTTTATTGCTGTTTTATATCCTTTTTTGAATTTTCGTTAAACAATGTTCTTAAGAGCATTTTTCTCGAGGGAACAACCTGAGTTGAGGTACCCACTTACAACAGTTTTATTTGTTGTTTATTATGTATTATCTGCCGTTTGGTAATTGCTTTGACAGTTCTACAGGTCTCCATAGAGTTTTAATTTTTATGTTGAGATTTTGGAAGACGTCCCATTTCTTGACATCTAGACTTTTTGGTATTTGTTCGTTCCCTTTCCCTTTCTTGTGATATTCCCAACTGTACAGTTTTGCTTCGTTTTTGTTTTGAAGGTTGTTTAACGCTTTTTCAAGTGGAGCGATGATTTGTCTGCGAGGGCATTGAGTTGATGAGTTCATCACTTCCTCATAACTTGGCAAATTAGTAGCTTTCAGCAGGTTTTTCGTGCTAATGAGAAACTCGTTTGGATTTTGCTTACTTCCCCTGTGATGTTTTTTTGTGTTTTGTATGTTTTGAATATAATATATAAGTTGAGACTCAATAATGGACTTTGTACTTTGATAGTAAGAAGGTAGTGGTATGCGGTATTCTAGTAGGTATTTGACTACACCAGGAGTAAACCACAAGGATAATTTTCCATTTTTGAACCTTTTATCTTTCGCGACTATCAAACGTATATCCCTGCTTTCTTTAGTTGTGTTTCTTTTTTTGTTGTTTTCAGCATTAACATCAACTTGCACTGTAACCCAAGCATTCAAAAGTATAGATACTTGTTTAAGTATTTGTTTTTTTGTTTTGTTATAAGATTTTGGACTTAGACCACGCAGCTTTTGATATTCTTTGACATTGATGTCCATTCTCACATCTGTTTCAGCGTTCTTATCTTTTTGTAGCTCCCCTAAGATATAGATAAGAAATCGCGGGTCTTTTAGTATTGCAGAAAATTCTATTTGTTTAGTTTCATTTTTATTTTTATTCGAAGTTGTGATGGTTATCCCTGTTTTTGTACCTGTTTTTGTAATTTTATATTCGCTTTTTTCCCCGCTAAAGTTAAGCCATAATTGACGATTATCATTGTCAGGCTTGAAGCGTATTTTTTTGGTCTGTCACACTTAGTCCGTTGTCTTCTATTTGCTTTTTCTCGTGAAGATATGAAAGGATTCCACCAGACCACGCTTGAATTGCATTCTCGAGTACCGCTTCAAGTTCATCGTTATAAAGCTTTGCTAGTATTTTTTTAAAGTATTCTTTATCTTCTGACAGTCGCGCTGGATTTAATTTCTTTCTCGAGTATCGCTTTAAGTTCTTTGTCAAAAAATTTTGCTAGTATTTTTTTAAAGTATTCTTTATCTTCTGGCTTAGTCGTGCTGGATTTAATTTCTTTGGTGATTAATATCCCAGCTGTCATTTTAGTTATAATTTTCTTTGCCTCATGTGGTATTAAGTCAGTGTTCTTTTCCTCAACCGATTCCATTGCGTTTATTGCGTCTCTCAACCCAACTACAGCCGTTTGCGGTGGGACAAGTTTCTTTTCCCAAAACCTTGCATGTATAGTTTCCAAAATATTCCTCGCCGAGTCTGTAATATGTTTTTCTTCATCTTCTGGATTCATGCTTAATCCTTTCCTTTTTTGCTATAATAAAGCACACGCAGGTCTCGTGATATTATTATCCGAGCTTGTAACATTGGTATATTTTTTAACGCATAGCGGAGCAAGACTACAATCTTACTCCGCTCTCTTTTTGTACCTACAACAAAACATCTCTCTGTGTACGCTCGTATCTGTTCTACTCACTGACTTATATCATTACATTTTTTATCAGCGGAGCTAAGTCGTCAGGTGGCTTGTTATTTGTTTCGGGCAACAATTCAACCAGCGTTTCCATGTGTGCGGTAATTTCATCGGTCTTATCCGACACCTTTTGCATCTGTACTTCAGTTAAGCTGTAAACCTTTTCGGGCATTCTTTTATCCTCTTTTCAGATTAACTTTAATCCTGTGAACTGATGCAGATACCAAAGTCAATCAAAGACATCGTAGAGATTGTCTTCGTGCAGGTGTTGGGGGTGATGATGAGGCAATACCTGACTCTGAGCCTGATTAATATTCGGCGGATATTGGGGTGGCTGGCCGAGGTGCGGTTGCATGTTTGGGTTAAACTCTTGGTTATGCTCGTGGTAGTAACCTTGTTGGTAGTAACCGTGATGTCCTGCTGAATACTGCTCGAACTGGCTAAAGGCCGCCTCGAAAGCACGGAAAATTGCGCCAGTCCACGTGGATACTGTTGGGTCCGAGTGCTTCCGGTATTGCTTGCAAAACCAGTTCGAGAGCCTGTCTGTCCATCTTTTGTTCCCTTCGAAAATGATGTTGGGGTTAAGTCGCTGTGGTTGATTTTCCTGAGGGTCTTCAGATGACTCTGGAGTAAGTTTGAACCAAGCCCAATCAACAAATCTAAATCCCTTGCCTATCCCCCAGCATACGTAGGGATACAGAGCTTTGCAGGCTGATACCGCTAAAATGGCTACGGCAAAATAAGCGGCGTACTTAAGCGGAGTAAGTACAGACTTCAACTGCTTCTCGGTTTCTGGCGACATCATAGATACAGGAGGTGGCATGTTATGTATCACAATATCCGCCCCCTCTTTTGCAGGCTCCTTAGTAATTATGGGCGATTGTCTTGGTTCGGCTGGCCTATTTGGCTGGCAACCCGTAAATAAAGAGAGTGTTAAACCTAATGCAATTATCTTTTTCATGTCATGTCCTCTATAATTTATAATACTAGTCATACGCTCCGTTGATTATCATCGGTCACTACTTATTATGTCTTCGCACATATCAATCAGGTCTCTCGGAGGCTCGTCAAACTTGTCGCATAACCGCCTTATTAACGACTGTGCGGAAATGTAGATGTTGCGTGTTTCCTTTAAAATGTCTTCTGTAACGCTATCAACGTTTTCGGGCATTCTATTACCTCTTTTTCTTATTCATCAAGTACGTGTTGTACTCCCTTACTTTTTAGGTAAGAAATTACGTTACTACGCTTAAAAATACTAACGGCAAAATCTAGAAAATTCTTGAATATAAAACCTAACTGGACAAGATTAGGATAATCAGAATAATTTAAATCATCAGGAAATTGTATATCATCATCAATAAAAGACCTAACGATAGCATCATGCAATATATCGCAAAGTCTACTAATATCCGAATTAAGTACCTTTTTTAAATATCGTACAAACTTAATCGGACTATACTCAATTTTATTACCCTCTTTGTCAGCAACATGAAGAAGACCATCTTCCCCAATAGTAGCAGTAGTACCATTTTTATCCTTAATAACAGCAGAATTATTTTTCCCAAAAAACTTATTATATACAGCAATTCCCGAAACAAATATTAAGGTAAGTGCAACAGCAGTTAAAGAAGGCAACATTAAACGGATTATTGTACCATCTCAAAGAGGAAGACACAGCACTATCAGACGACAGAGCAGACTTACTCGGCTCAGATGTTGGAATGGGAGTGTTTGAAGGTTCAGAAGCGGAAGCATTTGAAGTATTTGACGTCAGCGACTGCGGTGGAACGCCTTCGCTTCCTTCGGGTATTTCTTTGGACTCGGTCGCTTTGAGGCTCCCTTTGTTATGTCCGCACCCTGCTAAGATACAAAGGCACAGAAGTATAGCCGTTGGTTTAAGGGTATTCATTTGACACCTCTATCACGCCGAGATTCCGTATTGCCCACTCATAGTTAGAATGGGGCTGGTCGTTGCCTCTGCGTGCATACTCAAATTCTACTTCCTGCGTGGTTACGTAGTTGTCGGGGTAGTCGTTATGCCTGCTTACGCCCATATTAAACCCTCTTGACCAGCCTATGCGGTGTCCCTGATTGTATAACACTTGGTCTCTGTTTTTGCTTGATATGCCCACAGGGTCGGTTTGCACTTCTGCGTCTTGTATGGCTTCAGGCGGCATTTCGTATTGGCTTGCTGAGCTTACCTTAACAGCGACTGTCTGTTTAGCCAGAGATATTCCTCTTTCCACAGAAAACTTATGCTGTTTCAACTGTTCCTCAGGCAACGACATTGATAAGCCCTGCTCTATGCCCAGCTGTATCCCCTGCTCCTTACCTGCGGCAAAGAATTGGTCTAGTGCGGCTGAGTGTTCCATTTTAGCCTCTTCCCTGCCGTAATACATTCCGTACTGTTTCCCATTTTCATAAGCTGCGTCCACTTTCATTCTCTGCAGGTTGGCTTTAAACACAGGGTTTATGTTTGGCTGAGGGTTAAACACCCACCTTTCTTCGGTAGGGCGACCCTCTTCGTCCACGCCTGTGACGTACCTCTTTGCTCCGCTTGCAGGGTCGCTTTCGCCTCCGTGCAGCTCTATGTATGCTTTATATTTGTTGCCTCTCTGTCTTTGCTTTTCCCTGTCTGTTTCCAACGCAACCACCCTGTCCACAAGTATCCTGTTTTGTTCCGCCATATGAGCGTTAGCGTTTTTTCTCAGCCTTTGATTTTCTAACTCTGTGGTATAAGCCAACGATATGTCTTGCTGTACATGGTTAACGCTGTTTCGTATTCTTTCGGTTTCCGCAGCTGCTCCTGTAAAACGCTGAGGGGCTAAATGAAGAGCCGCCAAAGCCTGTGCAAGGTTGTCGTCTGTTATAGGTACCGCTCTGGCTGCTCCCGTCGGCATAGGTTCGTCTTCCTGCTGGGCTAGTCTCAAGCATTCTCTCGCTCTCGAGGTCTGAACGCCCGTAAGCTGCATTAACCACACAGCCAGCTTGTTGCATACGGCTACGTACGTATTGTCCCACTGCCAAGCTAATCTTTGCAGGCGGGGGCGTATCCCGAACCTTTCCCACATTTTCCAATAATCGTACACTGTTACCCGTACAGCGCCTTCTGGCGTAACGTTTATGGCTTGGTATCTGTTTACGTATCCGCCTATATATGTGGCTATGCCAATTATTGCGGCTATGCTTGCCACTATGCCTACAGATACACCAAACGCTTTAGCCCAGCCCATGCCCTTCTTCTCGGGCTTTGCCTCTGGCTCAGGTTTCTGGTAGGCTTTCTCTAGTTCTTTCAGCAGGTTTGCGTTACGTTCTTCTAGGGCTTTAATATCCTGTTCGTATAATTCCTTTTGTTTATCCACAATTTCGTTCATTTCCACTGTTTCGGAGTAAGGAGTACGTTTGGTTCCGCAGGAACAGACTAACGACGCTATTAATAAAAGGCTTATTAACTTTTGCATTAGTTGTCCACCTCTAATACGCCGTATTTGCTTTTGTAGCTCTGCACTTTCCCGCATGCTGCTATGTTTAAAGCTATTAGTACAACTGCAATTATCTTTTTCATTTTCCCGTTCTTACTTCTTAATTTTTCTATTGTTTCTCTGGCTCATTGCCGCAGACACAACCGACACTGCTATGGATATCCACAGACCTACCTTTAACCTGAGATTAGACAAGGTCGGAGGGACTATCTGTGTCTGCTCTTGCAGATTAGTTTCTTCGTTAATACTGTATTGCTTTTCTGGGTTTGTTTGATTTTTTGGAATGGATACCGCTGATACATCTGATTCTCTTTGCACAACCGAATTCGGCTTCCCGCACCCGAAAACCAAAGATATACATATAATTTTTTTCATTTTTATATTGCACTTTTTACATCATGGCAAGATATGAGGAAAATGAGGATACGTAACAAATCGGACAAGCTCATAATTATCTCGTAAATCTTAGGGTTATGATATTTGTGATACACCTGCCACAATCCCAAAATCTTTTTTGGTCATCATTCCACTTTACTTATTTTTTTGCTTCAGGGCTATATTCTCAGTGTTCAAAAAATGTATTTGCTCGTTCGCAACCCTTAGCTGGTTTTCCAAAGTTGAAATTCTTGCTTTAAGGTCAAACATATAACTATTCTTTGCTACTTCGGCAGATATATCTTTTTGGTGTTGTTGCGCTAATTCAATATTAGCCTTGTTCAGCTCGTTAATTTGTTCTAGCTGGGATTGATTTGACTGTATCAAATTACTGTTTTGCTCAGAGGATTTTCGTATTTCTTCATCCTTGTCTTTTATTACACCCTACAACCTTATACACTCTAACTTTAGGTTCGTTATTTGCGTGTCCAACAACCGAACATGCCTCTGTGATTGTTCAAATTTGTTTTCCATATTAAACAGTTCTGTGTTTCTATCGTCCAGCGTCTTTTTCATAACCTCTATTACGTCACTGTTTCTTCCGGAGGGGGAGACTTCTTCCGCGAAAGTGGCGCTTTTTTTTTACTCGGTGGTAAGTCTCCCTGAGGCGGGGGACCGAAAGGATTTTTGCTTGGTTTGTGGGCGACACTACTGGCAACAAACGGGTTCTTTATGGGATCCTTTTTTTCGTCCACAACTTTAGATTTAACGCCGGGGAGGGTAATTAATTCAGGTACTATAGTCTTTCTCTTAGGATATCCGCCTACTTTTTCTACGCTAGGTCTCAGTTCAACTGTAGTTCCCTTTTTTTGGTCAAACGGCGCAAAAGAGATTTCGCTGGGTTCTTTCCCTGCTTCTCCTTTTGCCTTCTTTATTTTTTGGGGATTCTCATCGGAATAAGAATATTCGTCTTTTTCGGTCGGCTCGGGAGGCTTAGGAGGAGGAGGAGGAAAAGGCGGAAGAATAATATCAATTTGGGGAATTTCGTTCTCTTTCTTTGGCGGAGCTTTCTTTCTTTTGCCCTCGTCAGAGGAACCTTCAGAAGCTTTTTTAAACTTGCTCTTTACCCAATCCCATGCCTCAGGTATGCGCGTATGAATATCATGCTTACAGCCGACAGCAATAAGCAGCACAGCAACACAAACAGACGTGATAGCAACCCAGTGGTCTCCCGCAAATCCGTACGCCTTTTTAAGATACCTTTTTGAGGTTGCCAAATAGTCAGCGGAATCCTCGTGGAATTGTTCAGCAGCAGTTTCTTTCTCGTTAGACCCTAACGGAGCTAATTTCTTGGCTTTTGCTGTTTCTAATTGCTGTTGTTTGGTTACGTTTGGCAACGGCTTCGGCTGAGGCTGTTTACCGCACCCTGCGGTTAGCGATATACATATACATATACATATACTCTTTTTCATTTATGCGTCCTTAAATTAATCTCTATCATAATAACAGCGATATCATTCTTTTCATTTTTTTTGTATAATTTAGTAACAAGAACATTCTTCTACTTACAAAAATAAAGAGCATAGCCGCAAAGCGTACAGGGCAATTCCATCCCATAGAGTTGCCCTGTTTTTTATTATCATTTCATTTCGTTCTTTTTATACTCAATCATTTGCTCTTCAAGTATATTCATGCACAGCGAACTCAGCGATATATTCTTCTGCTTTGCTCGCACCTGTAACCTTGACCAAGTCACATAATCAACTCTGCACCCAATGCGATGTTTCTTATCGTTTTTCTCATTGGTATCACGCTCTAAATATCTTTTAAAAAACTGTTGCAAAACTCCGCTGGGCGTTGTATCTTCCTGCTTTTTTGCGATTCCTTTTAGCCAATTAAAAGTCTGGGCAGTTCCCCAGACCTGAACCAATTTACTCGGATTTTTACCGCTTCTAATTCTTCTCATTGGCTTAACTCGCTTACGAAATTCGTCAAAAAAACACTGCAAAATACGGCAGATTTCTCCTTCGCCTTTTGGAGCAGTTTCCCATATCTGCGCTGATTTGCTCGGATTTCTCTCTCTTTTGTTGTTGGTTCTTTTTTTTATTTTACCATTATTATTGCAATTTATTTTAAAATGTTCAAATACCACCGCTTCTGTTATGCTAGTTAGTACACCTGTTTTTTTGTAGTTCCAAATTGTGCGGATATATCATTGTCGTGTTTATGTTGCCGTGCCTTGCGAACTGCTGTGCTTCCTGCAGTGTGGCTCCCCCAGCCAGCGACAACGTTATCGCTGTATGTCTCAAACTGTGCGACGTAAACCTGTCGGAATTCAGCCCTGCTTCTTTGTATGCCTGCTTTATTATTTTACGCAAACTTCTTATCGCTAAACGCTTGCCTTTGTTCCCGTCCGAGAACACCATAAACAGCGGACTTTCTGCTTTTATATCGCTCGGAATATCTGACAAATACTCCCGTATCGCCATGCTCACTTTCTCCCCAAGTTTAGTATATTCCGTTTTTTCATTTCTGCCTTTCCCCTGCAGATACAATACTTCCATGTCTCCGATATTTCTCAAGTCTTCAACATTCGCTCTTGCGAGTTCTATCGTCCTCAATCCGCACGTTGCTGATAACGCTATTATCGCATAATTTCTTTTTCCTATAGATGTTTTTGTACAAGTTTTCGCTTGCCAGCCATCTGAAGAAAAGCTTCACTACTCCAAGACGAAAAATCGTTGTTGCTGGTTTATATTTACTTTTCAGATATTCACGATACCCGATAATATCTTCCCGTGTCGGTGTTGTTTTTTGTGTGTCAGTCAGGTATTTTGCAAAGTGAATTAATTCGTATTTGTATGCTTTTACAGTTGTCGGCGAGGCGTCCAAATAGCTGATAAATCTGTCAAACCATTCTTCTTTTATTTCTGCTTTTTCTGCAATTTCTACTTTACTGCCGACGCCGTCAACAACCATCAATTCAGTTGCCTCTCCCATGTGCGTATCCTCTGCTTCTAATTATTAGTTTCTACACTCTTTACCATTCTTCAATTATTCTCTGTGTGTGCTTCGTGTCTGTCTTTCGTGTACTCATCTTTAACTGCCAAAGCCTTTTTAATTAAATCCTGTTTGTTAAATTTCACATTCCTTTTATAAACTGTATTATTCTGCCTATTATCGCCAAAGTAATCCCAACTTGCACAATCGCTATAATATTACTTATTATCTTTTTTATCATTATCCTCACCGCCATTTAAAACCCGTTTGTCCCCGCTTCTACTATCTTCAGATTTTTACTGCCCTTATATTCTTTTGACAGTATCCCCATTGCCAAAACAACATCGTACGGATTGGCAAACTGCGTCGATAAAAACATATCCACAAACGAAAACATTCCGCTCTCTATATCGAATAATAAAAATGATTTATTTTTTTCATCATATACCCGCCAGCTCTGATTTTTATCTTTGTCAGGGACT
>NZ_JAIXMW010000005.1:0-4161 GCF_020328115.1 Candidatus Endomicrobiellum agilis | reverse complement strand
ACAATGGAAACGGGTTTTAAAAATTTTGATGAAATTCTCGGCGGCGGTTTGCGAGATGGCAGGCTGTACGCTTTGGGAGCAATAAGCAGTTTAGGTAAAACAACATTTGCTTTAAACATTGCTGATAACGTTGCGAAGGCGGGACGGGATGTATTAATTTTCAGCCTCGAGATGAGCCGAATGGAATGGCACATGAAAAGTTTATCTAGAGAAACTTATCGCATTGCCAACGAGAAAGGCTTGTCTGCGAAGGAACACGCAGTACCTGCCATGAATTTGTTAACAGGCAAAAGAAAATTAAGCGAAGAGCAAAGCGACATGCTAAAAACGGCAACTGAACAATATACCAAAACCACCAGCGAGAGAATTTATATCAGCGAGGGCATTGACAACGTCGGCTATAAGGAAATCCGCGATACAATTAAAAAATTTATGCGAGTAAATACAAACAGCCGCCCGTTAGTCATTATTGATTATTTACAACTTATGTCGTCGCCTAACCCAAACAGCCGATTGCTGGATAAGCAAATTGTAGATAAAAATGTGCTGGAACTGAAACGCGTGACGCGGGACTTCAACCTGCCGATAATCGTCATTTCATCTTTTAATCGCGACAATTACACCACCTCAGCAAGTTTTCAGGCGTTCAAGGAAAGCGGGGCAATCGAGTACTCTGCCGACGTTGTAATCGCTCTGGAGCTAGACGTAGACGTACCAAAAGGCAACAAGGACAGAAAGGACACAGAAGAAGCAATCAACGAAGCCAAAAATAAAAACCCGAGAGAGGTAAAACTTGTCATTTTGAAAAACAGATTTTATAAAGCGTGGACAACTACGTCTTTTAATTATTACCCTGCATTTGATTATTTTAAAGAAGACGAGGGAAAAAATAAGGAAGAAGACGAGCAAAAAAAACAATGAATGTCCTTCTTGAGTTTCCCGCTCGGGTGATACCAAAAAAATAAACGCAACGGAGTTACCCGCTGCGTCTATTCTGAGAAATAATAAAAGGTCATTAGCGTAATCTTGTCATATTGTAAGAACAAGAGTACTACAATTATTATACAAGCTTTTACTAAAATTTTGCAATTATTTAACCGACATCAAAACCAACCTCGTCATTATCCTCATCGTCCTCAGTCTTATACTCAAACGGATAGGCGGAGCAATTGTCCATCGCCAAGCACAAAACAATCGTCTGAGCTTATGCAACAATCAGTAGTCCTCAACGGATTACTCCGTTTTTCTTTCACAAGAGTTTTTCTCATTTCTCTTCTTCTGCCTTGTCTTGAGTAATGTCTATATGATGTAATCCAGAGTACAGACCTATCGCCGCATTGCCTAATCCGAAAGGATATAGGAGTTTATATCCTATGCTTTTAAGTGTTTCCCAGCATGAAGGTGCTGTGATAGGGGTAAGAGGAAGAGGAGCTTTTCTTGAGGATATGTAAAAACCTGCTGGCTCCTTCCACAAAGACCAAGACCCAAGTATCAAAGCCACAGACGTCAATGTGATTAACACTATTTCCTTCCAATTCTTCCACTGAAACACTCCTGACAAATATCCGTCAAACTGAGCTACTGCCTCATCATCTGAGAAGTGTGTATCTTCGTGAGTCTTAGGAGTGAAGGTAGATTTCGGAGTTGGCAAAGACGACGGCGATGGTGATGGTGACGGACTTGGATTGACACGATTAGCAATTTTGTTATCAGTTTTGGCAGGTTGAGATTTGTTAAGCTGTTTATCACAGCCAGAGATTAAGATTATACATAACAATAACGATATTATTTTTTTCATTCTCTTTGTATTATCTATCTTGGAATAGTATGCATTTTAGATAACTCGGAAATCGGCTACTCTGATGGTGGCTCTGGTGGTGGCGGTGGTGCTGATGGCGGCGGGGTGCTTGACCTAGGCTGCATGTGAGGAGGAAGAGGACGCATGTTAAGAGGCATAGGCGTTTTTGCGTTTATAATCGTCAGAGCTGAAGCCGCCTTCGCTGTCCCTTGAGCAATTAAGTTTTGCGATGTCGCTATTTTATTCATATGAGTAGGTATATCAGTTAATAATTTATTAAGTTCGTTAAGCTCATTTTTCACGTCCCCTACCGCATCGGTCAACTTTGTTATTCCCGTTGCTCTATGATAATCAGTAACAACGCCAATCCTAGCGAGGAAACTGAATAAGCCATGAGCGGAAAACAGCAATACAACAAAAGCACTAACACCATATATACCATACTTAACTTTTTGCGGTATTTTGCTCCATAGCTCTGCCAGCCTGTCAAAACTGTCTCCGTTGAATTCAATAAGCTTATAATAATTATAATTATTAGTGACTGAGGACGGCAAGACGTTAGTCGGAGCCAATTCGCCAGCTGGTTGCTTACCACAGCCAGAGACTAAGACTATACATAACAACAACGATATTACTTTTTTCATTCCTATCCTATCCTATCCTATCCTATCCTATCCTATGCGGACAGGCGGAAGTAATAATAAATTTCTTTATATTCTTTAGTGAGGTCGGAACTGCTTAAATCCTTCTTTGATTATTAGGCTTGGCCACCAATAAGAGGAAAACTGTTTGGAAGTGCTTTATTTACCCCCGCTACTAGAAGACTTATCAGAACCCTTTTTACAACAGCAACAGCAACCACATTTACAAAATATGACAAGAGCAATAAGAGCAACAGCTATACCGAGACCGATTTTAGTTTTTGAGTATTCAGAGGATTCAGGGATTGAGAACTGTTCCTCAGGTAATGGTAACGGCGATGGTATTGGTGTTGGGTTTGGTGATGGACTTGGACTAACCTGATTAGCAGTTTTGTTATCAGTTTTGTCAGGTTGAGAATTGTTACGCTGTTTACCACAGCCTGAGATTAAGACTATACATAACGATAACGATATAATTTTTTTCATTTTATTTTTGAAGAAGTCTCTGAAATCTTCTTCTTGTACTCAATCGTTTGTTCTTCAAGTATATTCATACACAGCGAACTCAGCGATATATTCCTCTGCTTTGCATGCACCCGTTAAGTTTGTTTTTAATGCGTAATGTGATGTGGTGTCAGTAATTATTATTAATTTTGAATGTTAATATTAGCATTAGCAACATCGTGTATCGCCACGTTGTGAATCGGCTGATGAGCAGCAATCTGAGCATTTTGAGCAACAATCCGAGCATCTTGAGCAGCAATCTGAGCATTTTGAGCAACAATCCGCCATATACACCCCAAGACTATCACAAATGAAGCTCCGAAACCAAGAGCCTGAATATACAAGGATCTCTCCTCACTGCTAGCTTTTTCCCGCAGACAGGTATCTTTTTGAGTTGTTAACTCCTCAATTTGAGATGATTCATTTCTAAGCTGCTTCTGGCAACGGTCATTATTTTGATAACAGGTATTGCGCTCCTGTTTGTACGTTCTACGCTTCCGTCTGCAATCATTACCAAACATAGCAAATGCACTTTGAGTAAAGAATACCAGACAGAGCAAAATTACAATATTTCTTTTCATTTTAATAACCTATTTTTTATTTCATCTTGCTATCTCTCAGTCCTTAGAAGAACCAATACGATACCCTGGATGATTTACCTGATCCCCAGCATGTCTTTTCTGCTCCTCCACCTGACTTCTCCAACGCTCCCTCCGACACGCAATCGTACACTCAGCCTCACGCTCAGAACACTCTACCTCACGCCTAGAACGCTCTACCTCACGCTCAGAACGATAAATACAGTAAACCACACACACAAAATTAAAAATTACACTAGCACAACATGCCACGTCAAACCAGGAGTAATTAGTATTATAAATTTTCACTTCATTTTTTGGATTACTTGCTTTGATATACGAAGTTATAGCAGGCGCTTCTTGTAACGGCTCTGTTTGTACCAAATCAGTAACATTTGTGACAGCGTCCGACTTGGATAGTTGACGAGGCGGGGCAACACAACCCGATATAAGCAACAGCGTTAATACACCCGATATTGCTTTTTTCACACTTATCCTATCCTATCCTATCCTATCCTATCCTATGCGAACAGGCGGAAGTAATAATAAATTTCTTTACATCATTTTTTTAGTGAGGTCGGAACCGCTTAAACTTTATTTTGCCACAACGTGAACTTGTCTAAATGGTGTGCCAATGTAT
>NZ_JAIXMW010000018.1:0-3614 GCF_020328115.1 Candidatus Endomicrobiellum agilis | reverse complement strand
CGGCTGGATCACCTCCTTTTTAAGGAGTAAACATGCGTTTTAAGTTCGCTTAAAACGAGATGTTAACGGTCGGTTCTTGGATTATAGTTGAGATTGTTAACTTGACGGGGCGTTTATTTGTGTGTTATTTCAGTTATTTATGTGCTGGACGGCATTATTTATGCGGCGGAGACTGTATCTTAAAAGTTACGAGTTGTATAAACGGGCCTATAGCTCAGTTAGTCAGAGCGCACCCCTGATAAGGGTGAGGTCTGTGGTGCAACTCCACATAGGCCCACCAACTGATGCGCAATATCATTGATAGCCGCAGAATAGCATAATAGTCTGTGGTTGAAGGGGATATAGCTCAGCTGGGAGAGCGCCTGCTTTGCAAGCAGGAGGCCGTCGGTTCAAATCCGTCTATCTCCAAAAAAGATTATTTCAGATATTAATATCTGATATTATAAATAATTTGTAGAGCTTTTTGTGTTCGAATGATTTGCTATAGCGGTGAAGTGATAAAAATAGGATTTTTATCCCTTTTTTTATTTTCTCAGATAATCTTAATTGAAAATTTGAAGCGAATAAGCCGGGCAAAAGAATTGTAAACACAAAGAACTCAAAGCAATAAGCTCATTGAAAACTTAATAGTTGTAAAGGTAAATCAAGCGTCTTCAAATTAATTTTTGAAAACAAGAAAAAAAGTCTGTAAAGTCATATTTAGCGTTTTGAAAAAAATGTTTTAAAAAATGTGACCAAGCTACTAAGTGCATATGGTGGATGCCTTGGCTAAGACTGTCGATGAAGGACGTGGTAAGCTGCGTTAAGCGTCGGGTAGGTGCAAACAACCTTTGATCCGGCGATTTCCGAATGGGGTAAACCCACTGTGGAGTAATCTACAGTATCCGAAAGGAAGGCAACCCGGGGAAGTGAAACATCTCAGTACCCGGAGGAAAAGAAATCAAAATGAGTATGCCGAGAGTAGTGGCGAGCGAAATTGGCGAAGCCTAAACTATTGTGTTTACACAATGGGGTTGCAGGACCGCGTGAGTAGAGTTACCAATCGAAAAACTAATTGAACGGTTTGGAAAGACCGACCATAGAAGGTGAAAGTCCTGTAAGTGAAAGTTTTTTGACTCGAAGCGGTATCCTAAGTACTGTCGGACACGTGAAATCCGGCGGGAATCTGGGGGGACCACCCTCCAAGGCTAAATACAAGTCTTAGACCGATAGTGAACCAGTACCGTGAGGGAAAGGCGAAAAGAACCGCGGAAGCGGAGTGAAATAGAACCTGAAACCGTATGCATACAAGCAGTTCGAGGCTTATGCCGGAAACGCAAGTGACTGGAATGGCTGAGAGCGTGCCTGTTGAAGAATGATCCGGCGAGTTATTGGTAGGTGCAAGGTTAATTATTATGTTTACGCATATTAAGAAGCCGTAGCGAAAGCGAGTCTGAAAGGGCGAATAGTACTTATCATTAGACCCGAAGCCAAGTGATCTATGCCTGGACAGAGTGAATCCCCTTTAACAAGGGGAAGAGGCTCGAAGCGTCGACCGTTAAAAAGGTCTTGCATGAGCTGGGTATAGGGGTGAAAGGCCAATCTAACTTGGTGATAGCTGGTTCTCCTCGAAATAGTTTTTGGACTAGCCTGGAGCGTTAAACCGGAGAGGTAGAGCACTGGATAGTTTAGCGGGTGTAACCCACTTTGCGATGCTAACCAAACTCCGAATTCTCCGGCGTATTTCTCTGGAGTCAGTACGTGTGGGATAAGCTTCACGTGCAAAAGGGAAACAGCCCAGACCATCAATTAAGGTCCCAAAATATATGCTAAGTGGTAAAGGATGTGGAGTTTCTTAGACAGCTAGGAGGTTGGCTTAGAAGCAGCCATCCTTTAAAGAGTGCGTAACAGCTCACTAGTCAAGTGATTCTGCGCCGAAGACACCCGGGGCTCAAGCATATTACCGAAATTATGGATTCTATAGAAATAATATAGAGTGGTAGAGGAGCGTTCCTGCTGCATTGAAGGCATACCGTAAGGAGTGCTGGAGTTGCAGGAAGTGAGAATGTCGGAATAAGTAGCGATAAGAGAGGTGAAAATCCTCTCCGCCGAAAACCTAAGGTTTCCTTGAGTAAAGTTCGTCTGCTCAGGGTCAGTCGATCCTAAGCCGAGGTCGAAAGACGTAGGCGATGGGTATCCGGTTAATATTCCGGAACTATCTTTGGTGCGTATAATGTGTTCGGCTACGCTTTTTAGTAGGTCATCATCCGATTGGAAGTGGATGTTGCTCCGCAAGGGGGAGGACCTGGGGTAACTCAGGGAACTGACTGTATAGAGAGCCAAGAAAAACCCTAACACCTGTACCAGAGGTAAACGTACCGCAAACGGACACACGTAGGTGGGGTGAAAATCCTAAGGCGCGCGAGATAACTTTCGTTTAGGAACTCGGCATATTGGCCCCGTAACTTCGGGATAAGGGGTGCCTATGGAAACATAGGTCGCAGTGAAATGGCCCTCGTGACTGTTTAACAAAAACACAGGACTCTGCTGAAATCACAAGATGATGTATAGGGTCTGACGCCTGCCCGGTGCTGGAAGGTCAAGGGGAGGAGTTAGCGCAAGCGAAGCTCCGAACTTAAGCCCCAGTAAACGGCGGCCGTAACTATAACGGTCCTAAGGTAGCGAAATTCCTTGTCGGGTAAGTTCCGACCTGCACGAATGGCGTAACAAAGAGGGCACTGTCTCAACGAAAGACTCGGCGAAATTGTGGTACCCGTGAAGACGCGGGTTGCCTGCGGCTAGACGAAAAGACCCCGTGGAGCTTTACTGTATCTTAGTCTTGAATTATGGAAGTAAATGCGTAGAATAGGCGGGACCCGTTGAAGCATAGCCCTTGGGCTATGCGGAGGGGCAATGTGAAATACCGCCCTTTTAGTTCTGTGATTCTAACTCCTATGTTTGAATCGACAGGGAGAACATGGCTAGGTGGGCAGTTTAACTGGGGCGGTTGCCTCCTAAATAGTAACGGAGGCGTTCAAAGGTACCCTCAGGACCAATAGAAATGGTCTATAGAGCGCAAGTGCAGAAGGGTGCTTAACTGCAAGACAAACAGGTCGAGCAGATGCGAAAGCAGGAACTAGTGATCCGGCGGTTCAGTGTGGAATTGCCGTCGCTCAACGGATAAAAGCTACCCCGGGGATAACAGGCTTATTTTCTCCGAGAGTCCATATCGACGAGAAAANCTAACTGCAAGACAAACAGGTCGAGCAGATGCGAAAGCAGGAACTAGTGATCCGGCGGTTCAGTGTGGAATTGCCGTCGCTCAACGGATAAAAGCTACCCCGGGGATAACAGGCTTATTTTCTCCGAGAGTCCATATCGACGAGAAAATAAGCCTGTTATCCCCGGGTTGCCTTCCTTTCGGATACTGTAGATTACTCCACAGTGGGTTTACCCCATTCGGAAATCGCCGGATCAAAGGTTGTTTGCACCTACCCGACGCTTAACTGCAAGACAAACAGGTCGAGCAGATGCGAAAGCAGGAACTAGTGATCCGGCGGTTCAGTGTGGAATTGCCGTCGCTCAACGGATAAAAGCTACCCCGGGGATAACAGGCTTTATTTTCTCCGAGAGTC
>NZ_JAIXMW010000015.1:0-7332 GCF_020328115.1 Candidatus Endomicrobiellum agilis | reverse complement strand
TCAGAAGGTAGAATTACTATAGAAGCTATAGAAGCTATATTTTTAGATATTGTTCTTAAACCAAAGGCTTCCATATGTATCCTCCAGTCAAAATCATCGCGCAAATGGCAAATATTTTTATTGAAGAAAACCAAAACTCCACTTCACCGTATGCTTTTACCGCTATAAGGTTTACAATGTTTATAACTATAAAGAAAAAGAGGGCAGTTTTCCAAGTAGCAATATCCGCAAACCAATACTGTGTGTATGCAGCTACTGCTGTAAGTTCCGTTATTCCTGCAAGAGCGTATTCAAACCAATAATTCCAGCCTGCTAAAAATCCTGGAAAATCACCCCAATATTTGTAAGCAAAATAGCTTGAAGAGCCCGCTGAGGAGTCTTGTGTGCTCATTTCGCCAAGCTGCCTCATCATTAAAAATACTATTATACCTGCAACCAAATATCCAACAACAACAGCTGGCCCTGCAACAAAAATAGCGCTGCCTGCTCCTAAAAAAAGACCTGTGCCAACAGCCCCTCCAAGCGCTATAAATTGTATATGGCGATTTGTAAGATTGCGTTTTAAACGAATATTCTTCGGACCGTCCACGTATTTTCTCCATTTTTGCTTCAAGTTTCGCAGGTCAGTTTTTGCAACTCTTGCGGTTGTGCGGTTGATTGAAATGTCTATTCTGTATTATATCACAAAGAGATGCATTATGTAAATTCTATCGTAGTGTCTTACATCATGTTAGACTAATTGGGCAAATAAAAAAAAGCAACAGCAAAAACAAATAATAACGAYTARCATTTARTARAAACKTTTGATTTTCYATACTAAATCTATTTTTACTATTTCTTGCTTAAAYTTCTTGTTTTACTACCATCTTTAACGACAAAAATAGTCTAATATGTGTTTTKAGACATTACACCACCAAATAAAAAACTAAGTATACTTATTTTATACTTACTACACGAAGATACCACAAAGGTTTAGGTTATAAAACACCGCTTCATTATTCTTTGGCTATTCTTACATCTCAAAATAAATCCTTAACTGCTACAAATATTTGATTTCACATAAAAATTAGTATAGTATTTAAATTATCATAGCAATGATAATTATCTTTGCTGTTATTGTCAAAGTTCCAGGTTTTTCTTCTCGAATCTAGTCTCGAGTAAGGTTATAACAGAAGAGATATTCCTGGTCGACCTGAATTTACTGAGGTAGACAATGTTAACTTAAATACTGGTTTTTGTGTTACAGTAGAATACTTAATTTTTTGCAGTCATTTGTCACTAGATTTAGAGATTGTAAAGTTTGGTCCGGGATTTAGTTATTTGTTTCCTGTAAGTGATGGTGAAGAGTCTTTTTCGTATCTTCCGATTTATTTTACAATACAAGTAAATCCTTTCATAAACGTATTAGATGAATATTTACACGGGCTATTTGTAAAGGGCAACATTGGCTATAACGCCTTGTTCGATTTTGAAAATAAAGATTATAATGAGTATAAATTTGATAAAAGTGGTGGGCTTTATTGTGGAATTTCTGCAGGATACGAGTTTCCATTTGGGTTACTTTTTGACTTGGGTTATTACATGTATAAAAGCAGTATGAAAACTGGTGTAGGTACTTTTGACTTTACATGCACAAGTATAATTTGTAATGCAGCTTTCAAAGTCAAAGTCTAAAGTCCCCTATTTACTACTATTGCAACAAAACTAGATTGTCTCTATGTATAATCTCGTCTTCTTCAATATCCATAATCTTTTTTATATCTATGGTTTTTTTCCCTTTTATTTTTTCAATAACACTGCTGTCATAGTTTGTTAATCCTCTAGCAAAATCTTTTTTAGTTTCGATGTTAGCTATATTTACGGTATCTCCTCTATGAAAAGGCCCTGTTATTTTGACTATACCTGCAGAGAGTAAACTTTTACCTTTGTTCAATAAGATGTCAGCAGCTTTAGTATCAACGAATATGGTTCCTTTAGATTTTTTACTAAAAGCTATCCAAGATTTTTTAGCTTGAAGGCATTGTTTTTTTGCTTTGATAACAGTTCCAACTTGGCAGTCAGAAATAATATTTTTTAATAAATTAAGTTTTAAGCCGTTGGTTATAACAGTATCTACTCCTGAAGCTGTAGCTATCTTTGCGGCAGTTATTTTTGTTTTCATTCCGCCTGTGCCTTTCCCGCTTGAAGAACCGCTTGTAGCATAACTTTCTATATCTTCAGTTATTTTGTCAATCTTATGTATAAGCTCAGATGTTGCAAGGTTTCCTCTGTAAAAACCGTCTACGTCAGTAAAGAGTATAAGTTTGTCCGCATCTATAGTAGAAGCAACAAGGGCAGCTAAAGTGTCATTATCGCCAAAGTTTAGTTCGCTTATGGACACAGTATCATTCTCATTTATTATAGGTACAACTTTATTTTGTATTAAAACATTTAAAGTGTTTCTGGCATTTATATATTCCGTTCTTTTATCAAAAACTTCTCTAGTTAAAAGAATTTGAGCAACTGTCTTACCATACTTTAAGAATGCGTCTGAATACGCATTCATAACCAACGGCTGTCCAACGGCCGCAAAAGCCTGTTTTTCTCTTGTAGTTTTAGGTCTAGATAATAGACCAAGCTTTGCCTGTCCTGCACCAACCGCACCTGAACTTACAATTATAATTTCATGATTATCATCTTGGAGTTCAGAAAGGTGTTTGGCTAAGCTAAATATATATTTTCTATTTAATAAACCGTCTTTTAAAGTAAGTGTGCTTGTGCCAATCTTTATTACTAGTCTCATATTGCCTCTTTCTAATAATTCTAATGCTTTAAAATAAGCATATTAAACATAATTATAATTGTGCAATCCTAAAAGATTTTTCACAATTATAAAACTTAAGCTATAATTGCACCACCTAAAACTACATTGTCTTTATAAAACACGGCACTTTGCCCAGCTGTGATCGACATTTGTGGTTCTTCAAATTCCACTTTAGTTGCGTCAATTCCTATTGGCACTATAATAGCCTTTGCAGGCTTGTGCTGTTGGCGTATCTTTACATTTGCTTTAATAGGTTCTTTAGGTACAGGAATTGAACCCCACATTACTTTTCTTGCTATAAGCGATGAAGAATACAAATCTTCTTTAGTTCCAACAACAACAACATTTTGTTTAGCCAAAATATTTATAACGTATAAAGGTTCTTTTGTTCCACCTGAAAGCCCTAGCCCTTTGCGTTTACCTATAGTATAGTTCCATATTCCAGTATGTCTACCTAAAACTTCTCCGGTTTTATTTACAATATTTCCCGAAATTTTAGGAAATTGCAGTATATCATTGTAGTCACCGCAGTAAAAATCTTGACTGTCAGGCTTTTGAGCTACTGGGAGATGTATTTTTTTTGCTATTTCTCTTACTTCCTCTTTTGTAAACTTTCCAAGAGGAAAAATCGTTTCGGAAAGAATTTTTTGATTCAATCTGTACAGAAAATAAGTTTGATCCTTTATGGCGTCTTTTGACTTGCACAATTGATACATATTTAAGGAATTGTTGAATATGATATTTGCATAATGTCCAGTAGCAAATTTATCAAACGTTATTCCATTTTTTCTTGCTGTAGACGGAAGAACGCCAAACTTAATATAAGCATTGCACCACACGCAAGGATTTGGCGTACGGCCTTCTTTGTATTCATTTCTAAAATTTTCAATAACGACTTTTTTGTATTCTTGTCTGCAGTCCAAAATATGTACAGGTATTTTTAGAAAATTCGCTATTTTATGTACAGTTTCAATATCTTCATCTTCTGGGCCTAAACAAGCGTCAATACCCTTATTTTGTGGAGTTGGAATAGAATCATCCCATATAGACATCATTGCTCCTACTACTTCATGCCCTTGTTCTTTTAATAAGTGTGCGGTTATTGCCGAGTCAACACCGCCGCTTAAACCTACAAGTATTTTCATTTTACTTCCTTTTTTTATTTCTTTGTAATCAGTCTGTGAACGAATTTGTGGGTCAATTGTTATTGTGTCTTTGTTCTTGTCGTCAGTCACATTTTTTTATTTATCATTCTGTACGAAGTTGTAAAATCCACTTCGAAAATGGCATCCTTTATCTTCAGCCACAGTTCTGTTTATGGACTTAATTTTACTGTCTATACAAAACCTACAATGTTTTGGGGAATCTCCTATACAAATTTTACCTGGATAAATTTCATAATGCTTCCTGTACTCTGTTTGCGTAGCGTTTGGCATAACTACATTTGCACCGCATTGCAATGCTATCAGACGTCCGTTGGGATTTAAAGTTTCCATGGCAGTTGTAGCGGGAATATTTATGTCCGGCATAAGCAACCGTAATATTGCCATAACTTTGAGCGACAATTCAAAAGGATTTCCTTCAGGTTTTTCAATAGGGGTATTTGGATGATAAATAAAAGGACCGATTCCTGCCATATCAACATGTATAGACTTAAGATAAATTATATCTTTAGCTATGCTTTCTAATGTTTGTCCTGGAAGACCAACTATTATTCCAGATCCTACTTCATAGCCAAGTTTTTTTATATTATCAAGGCAAATCATTCTATTTTGCAAGCTCATCCCGGGATCAAGCTTGTTATAAAGAGCTTCATCCGTTGTTTCTATGCGCAGCAAGTATCTGTCTGCTCCAGCTTTGCGGTATGCTTTGTATTCTTCAAAAGTTTTCTCTCCTATGCTTAAAGTAATAGCAACATCAAATTTTTTTATTTCAGAAATTATTTTTGACATTTTATCTATTGTATAGTACAAATCTTCGCCGGACTGTAAAACAATTGTTTTGTATCCGTAGTTTGCAGCATTCTTTGCCAAGCTTATTATTTCTTGAGGTTTTAAACGATATCTTGTTATTTTTGAGTTATCTCGTCTAAGCCCACAATAAAAGCAATTTTGTTTACAGTAATTTGAAAATTCTATTAATGCCCGTAAATGTACTTTATCGCCGACATGTTCTTTCCTTACTTTATCTGCAGCTGAAAAAAGTTTATCGCTTTCTTTTGTATCTAAAAGATGCAATATTTCTCTTTTATTTAAGTTATGAATATTAATAGCTTTATATAATATAGAAGTCATGTTGTATATTTTATCAAAAATTGATACTCTTTGTTGGTGAACTATTCCTACGCACTTTCTTTAAGCTAATGTCTACCCTGGACCAACTGTAAAAAATTAAAAGTAAAACATAAAAGTACTACAAATAGTATCGTAACAAGTATTCATAATAAAAATCTTAAAGGGGTTTTTTATGAGAACAAAATTGTACGCTCTTGTGCTGCTTTTGAGTTTAGCTTTTCACACTAGTGCTTTTGCAGTTGATGTTTTTACCTCTTCGGATTTTTCGTCAAATTTTAACAACAATAGTATAAGTACAATAACAGTTCAAAATGATATAACCCTCAATCCTATCAATCAAAGAAGCGCAACCGTATATATTAATGGATATACTGGAGCTACTGGAAGTGAGAGACACATACTCACTATAAATGCAAATATTTTAAAATTTGTCCCCAATTGGAATGATGGCCTTAATGTTTACGTAACTTCATTAACTTTTTCTCAAGCCTCAAATGGCGCAGTAGAATTGAGCGGTGACGGTGTTGGAGCACACTTATTTAATCTTGATAGCTTGCTTTTTATAGGAAACAAGACAGGTTCTAATGGCGGTGCGGTTTACCTCCATGCACAAACTCAGGGCCAGCTTTCAAATAACTTCTGCTTAAATAATTCTACTTTTACAAGTAATTCTGCTTTAACTGGTGGTGCTATATACATGGCTTCAAACAATTCTCAAAATCCTATATCTTTTCTAGTTACAACTGGAACGTTTAGTAAAAACGAAGCTTCTTCAGGTAATGGTGGAGCTATATATAATTGTGTGCTTGGCGGTGGAAATGTGATAAGCTCATACACAATTGTTGGAAGTAATGTGTTTTCAAATAATTCTGCTTCTATAGGAAATGGCGGAGCTATCGCAAACAGTGTTTCTAACGTTAATAATGGAATAAATATATTTACAGAATATGGACAGTTTGTTAATAATTCTGCTGTAAACGGCGGGGCTATTTCTAATCAAGCTGAAGGTGGCAACACCAATAATTCATCTTCTATCATTGGAATTTTTATAGGTAATCAAGCCTCTGTCAACGGAGGAGCTATCTATAGCACCTTAGGTATAAACGGAAATTCGCCGTATGGAGGTACAAATGTCTATAATATTAACGGTGTATTCAGCGGAAACAGTGCATCTGATTCCGGTGGAGCTATTTATAATTATATAAATAAAGGACAGTCTTCAGGGGCTATATATTTATCGGGAATCTTATCTGGGAATACTGCTGTTTCAAAGGGTGGAGCTATTTATAATTATTCAAATTTGGATTTGTACATATCTAGTGGTACTATTTTTCAAAACAACAGTGCGTCTTTGGGCGGCGCAATATATAACGCTAATGGAAACATATATCTAACGTCAGGAGAAAATGGCGATATAACTTTTCAAAACAACAGTGCGAGCCAGGGAAGCGATGTGTTTGTTACTTCAGATGCAGTTCTATATGTTCAAGGAAGTTCCGGTACAATTTATTTCGGAGGAGGAATAGCCGGTAACGGAATAATAACTAAAAATAATGGAGAAATGATATTATACCTTGCAAATACAAGCAACAATTCTCAATTTAATGGACATTTTAATCACAACGGCGGAGAAACACAATGCGAAGGCATAATGTTTGGTGGGATTAATGATATATACAGTGGTATTTTAAAAGTATGCTCAACAGAAAGTTATATTACTTATAACGTTAACCTGCATGACAACGCAACTTTGAATCACTGGACAAGAAACTTGAATCTTACAAATATTTATCAGGGAGTACAAAACGGGGTAGGGCTAAGTTTTATTGGCAGCAACGCTACTGCCAATTTTTGGAGTGGAATACCAGGCGCTGGAAATAATTTTGTTCCTGCAAACTATAGTCTTTCCAAAATAGATAATGGTGTCGTGAACACGATAAATTTTAATAATAGTGCTGTAAGATTAAAAAATACAGATTATTCCGGAAATACCGTATACTATTTTACTAATTCGATTTTAGATTTATATGCGTCCACTACGTCTATATCTACATACACTTTTAATAATTTCGGTGTTAATAATACATCTTTGAGGTTTAAAGTAGCTAACAGCTCAAGTGGTAATCCAACATCTGATACTTTGTACGTTACTTCGGTGTTAATAATACATCTTTGAGGTTTAAAGTAGCTAACAGCTCAAGTGGTAATCCAACATCTGATACTTTGTACGTTACT
>NZ_JAIXMW010000013.1:0-1203 GCF_020328115.1 Candidatus Endomicrobiellum agilis | reverse complement strand
TTTGTTCAATTCGCATTAGTGTTTCTTGCAGGATTTGTTTATGTTATCGGGTTTAATTTGGCTTTGACTTTAGACGGCAATAAAGCGTTTTCTGTCAGCATAGCTTTTGCGGCAAAAGTTATAATCTCTTCGGCTGTAACTCCGTTAGTGTTTTGGTTTTTGAATAAAATGACGGCATATATTTTGCCGGCGCAACAATCGCCGGAGTTGAGTTTAGCTAAATATCAACGGAAATCGCATTTATAAATAAAACAATAATAGATTTGTTCTGAAACCATGTTGCCGTTTCAAAAAAACGATTTTTTACTTTTAGTTGAAGATCTACAATATTCTTTTTTACTCGTAATGTAAGCGTTTCTAAGAACATAGATTTATCCATGTGCGGCGGCTGAAAAGTTTTTGGAATAAATATAGTTTACTAATAGGCTGTTTTCTTTTCGTTGTGAATAGTATAACAAAGATTGAGAGATTAAAAACTTATATCAAATTCCGGATTGCTTAGAATAACGTCTCGCAATGACGATGAAAGATAAAAATAAAATAATCGGCATATCTTGTAGGAAATATAAATGGTATGGCAGAAAGAAGATAAAGAAAATTATGATTTGTTTGTTGAGAAACAGAACTTTGTTTTGCTTGTTTTTTTAATAATGTTTTTGTGCTAGTCTTTTCGTCTTTTTGAGTTGCAGATTGTAAGAGGCAACGAGTATAAAAAAACATCGGAGCAACAAAGAACTTATAATACAAGAGAAAGAGCGCCGAGGGGAATAATTTATTCGTCTGACGGTCAGCCTATAGCAGGAAATAAATTTATTTATACAGTGCTATTTTCTTCTCCTGACAAAAATTTAACGCCTTCCGAATATATCCTAAAAGAATTAAGCAAAATTATCGGAAGAGAAGTAAAAGTTCCTCAAAATCAAGTTTTAAATAAAGGCAAAGCTATAAAGCTTGTAGATAATCTTACTTTTGCCGAAATGTTAAAGATACAAGAAAAAAGAATTTATCTGCCGGGAATTTCTGTCGCAGAAGAACCGCACAGAGTTTATTATCATCAATCAACCGGGCATTTGACAGGATATACAAGCGAAATCAATGATAAATCTATGTTCTTAGAAACGCTTACATTACGAGTAAAAAAGAATATTGTAGATCCTCAACTAAAAGTAAAAATCGTTTTTTTGAAACGGCAACATGGTTTCA
>NZ_JAIXMW010000012.1:0-1246 GCF_020328115.1 Candidatus Endomicrobiellum agilis | reverse complement strand
TGAGTCTGAGGTGTTTGAAGAAATAAAAAAACACATTATAGAGGCAAAATAAATTGTTTTTTAAAAAACAAACAATAGAGTTGAAAACGGCAAAAGAAGTTGAGAAAATGAGAGTCGTTGGTAAAGTTGTAGGGGAAATTTTAGAGAAGCTCTCTGAAATAATAAAACCGGGAATAACTACGAAAGATATAGACGATTTCTCGGAAAAGTATATAAAAAAATTGAAAATGACGCCTGCATTTTTAGGCGTACCAGGTGTAACATGTTCGTTTCCTGCGTCTGCGTGCGTATCAATAAACAATGAAGTTGTGCACGGGATTCCGAATGCTTCCCGCGTGCTAAAATCAGGTGATATAGTTTCTGTAGATATGGGCGTTTTTTACGAAGGCTATTATGGCGACGCAGCAAGAACCTACGCAGTCGGCAGTATCTCCGACAACGCCGCTAATCTTCTTAAAATTACGGAACTCTCTTTACAGAAAGGCATAGAAAAAGCGCTTCCTGGAAACAGACTCGGGGATATTTCAAGCGCTGTACAGACAGTTGCCGAGAGCGCCGGTTTTTCGGTTGTAAGGGATTTTGTCGGGCATGGAATAGGCAGAAAGCTGCATGAAGAGCCTCAAATTCCAAATTATGGAAAAGCGGGTACGGGAGTTAAACTCCTTCCCGGTATGATTCTTGCAATAGAGCCTATGATAAACGAAGGAAATTATGAAGTTTACATGTTAGATGATGATTGGACTGTTGTTACAAAAGATGGAAGTTTAAGCGCTCATTTTGAGCATACCGTGGCGATAACGGAAAGCGGTTACGAAATTCTAACAAAGGTGTAGAATGGCTAAAGAAGAGAAACTGATTGTTGAAGGCAAAATTTTGGAATCTTTGCCAAATGCTGTGTTTAGGGTAGAACTCACAGAGGGCGGACATGTAATCCTTGCTCATATTTGCGGAAAGATGAGGATGCACTATATAAAGATACTCCCTGGCGATAAGGTTAAAGTTGAACTTTCTCCTTATGATTTAACAAGAGGTAGAATTACATACAGAGAGAAGTAAAAATGGTTGTGAAATAATATATGTACAAACCATGCCATGCTATTGTCAGTGGCGCGCATCGTTTTTTTGTCGTTTTATGATATAATACTAAAGAATTGTCTATAAAAGATTAGAAATAATGGAGTATAAAATGAAAGTCAGAGCATCGGCTAGAAATAATGGAGTATAAAATGAAAGTCAGAGCATCGGC
>NZ_JAIXMW010000004.1:0-125135 GCF_020328115.1 Candidatus Endomicrobiellum agilis | reverse complement strand
CACCTTCTATCGCTTCCTCAAACTCTTTCCGGTTGTCCGTCTCTTCTATTATTTCTTCTTTCATCAGTTCCCGCTCTCTTGCTCTCAATACTTTACATTTTGCCTCGTGCAGTGTTAATCCGCTTTCTCTCGATACTTGTTTATACCTCTCTTCCCACTCCTCATTCGTAGCCGTTGCTTTTTTTATCCTTGCTTACTTACAAAAAATCGCAGTCTAGTCAAATTTTAACTTATGTGCGAAAAAGTGCGAAAAAGTGTCAAAAAACGTATAAAATTTCCATGTTCTCTAATAAGATTTACTGTTTTTTCTTTACTTATCTGTTTGTGTTTCATTTCTTTTTTTCTCAGCATGCGCCTAAATCCGTAAAGAATTTAAAATATGTGAACGTATGTTTTGTATCTATACTTGACAAACATATCAAAAAATTTTATATTAACCTAACATTTATATTTTGCTTTAGAGGGTTTCAATGGTAAAGTTTAAAAGAAGTGAGTCTCTTAACAATTTAAGCGCCTCGCTTGAAAATTATCTAGAGACTATCATGATGTTGAAAAGAAAGAAAAAACACGTAAGAATCGGCGATATTGCCAAATCTTTAAATGTTAAAAGCTCGAGCGTTAACATTGCAATTAATTTTTTAGCCGAAAACGAACTGGCAATACACGAAAAATACGGATATGTTGATTTAACTAATAAGGGGGAAAAAATAGCTTTGGAGATTCAAGGAAAACATGAAATATTATATAGATTTTTAAATAATATGCTGTTTATAGACAGTAAAATCGCCGATAAGGAAGCCTGCGAAATAGAGCACTTCATCGGTTTGGAAACCGTACACAGACTTGAGAGGTTATGTACTCTTTTAAAGGAATATTTTCTTGTAAAAGATGAAGATTCAGTTAATTTAAGAAGATATTTAGAAAAATATGAGAATTATTAATAAATTAAAATTTGCAAGTGATATTAATATCTATAAGAGTTAGATAAAACTAAAATAATTATATATAGCTAAAAATGAGGCTGATTAATGATGGAGTATTTAAAAAAAGCTATAAAACGTGGTTATGAATATTGGCATAAACGCTGGATAAAGGCTCATTTTCAAAATTATAAGGCATTTGATAGTTGTCTTAAGTATAACGGCATGGCCAAATTAAGCGACGCTGGACCCGGCGTTTATAGATTTGTTATAGCTTATTGCGATGATAATAAGTTGGGACACAGGCTTCTTGAAATGGGTTTTGTTCCAGGCGAGTATTTAACTGTTATTGAGAATACCGGTCTGAAAGGCAGCGTAATGGTTAAAGTAAAAGGTTCAAAAATTGCTTTGAGCAATAAAATTGCTGATAAGATTCTGTTAAAAGGGGGATAATATATAATGGCAAATAAAAATATTATAGTTGCCCTTGCAGGCAATCCCAACATCGGTAAATCCACAATTTTTAACGGTTTGACGGGTTCTAATCAGCATGTCGGCAATTATCCAGGAGTAACGGTAGAAAAAAAAGAAAGCTCAAAAAGTTACAAAGGCTATGACATAACCTTTATTGATTTGCCCGGTGCGTACAGTCTTTCTGCGTATTCCGATGACGAAGTGGTAACAAGAGATTTTTTGCTTGACGAAAAGCCTGACGTTGTAATTAATGTGATTGATGCTGCTAATATGGAGCGCAATCTCTATTTGTTTACTCAGATAATGGAACTCGATGTGCCTGTCATAATAGCTTTAAACATGGTTGACATTCTAGAATCGCATGGAAAAACTGCCGATAAGAAAGCAATGTCAGATCTTTTAGGAGTTCCGGTGTTTGCGACGGTTGCAAGCCGAGCGATAAGAATCGTCGATATTTTGGATTGTATTATAAACGTTGTCGAAAACGCAAAACTTCAAAATCGTACAAGAATTAAGGTTGATTACGGCGAAGACATTAAAGAAGAAACTGATAAACTTGAAAATCTTATCTCAAAAGATTCCAGATTGTCAAAACTTCCTAAAAGGTGGCTTTCGATAAAACTTTTAGATGGTGATGCTTTGGCGTTAAAGCTCGTTTGCGAAGCTGATAATAAAGCTGAAATCTTAAAGCAAATTGAAAAAAGCAGAAATCATATCAAAGAGCATTTTGGCAGAGAAGCGAAAACTGAAATAGCCAATAAGCGTTACGGTTTTGCGAACTCTGTAGTAAAAACAGTTGTAAAAAGAACAGGTCAAGAAAAGATTGACGTAACCGAAATTATTGATAATTTTGTGCTTAACAGATATTTGGGAATTCCCATTTTTGCTGCGGTGATGCATATAATTTTTAAATTCACGTTCACTCTTTCAGGACCTATGGTAAAACTCTTCGGTTTATTTTTTAAATGGTTCGGTGAAACTGTCGCAAAGATTATTCCAGACGGTCCGGTGCGGTCTTTGGTTGTTGACGGGATAATTGGCGGAGTCGGCGGCGTACTCGGATTTTTTCCGCTTGTGATGCTTATGTTTTTTGCGATTGCATTTTTTGAAGATTCTGGATATATGGCTAGAGCCGCTTTTGTGATGGATAAAATTATGAGCAGATTCGGACTTCATGGGAAGTCGTTTCTGCCTTTAATGCTTTCAACTAACGGATGCGCGGTACCCGGTATTTTGGCGACGAGAACTTTAGATTCAAAACGCGACAGACTTATAACTATGTTTGTGGTGCCGTTTATGATATGCGGCGCCAAGCTTCCGGTATTTGCTCTGATTATAGGAGCTTTTTTTTCGGCGAGATATCAGACGGGCGTGATGTTTTTTATGTACTTTTTAAGCGTTGTTATTGCTTTAAGCATTGCAAAACTCTTAAGCGTTACAGTTTTATTAAAGGAAACGTCGGCTCATTTTGTCATGGAACTTCCTCCCTACCACCTCCCCACAATTAAGGGTTTATTTTTAAAAATGTGGGAGAGAAGCTGGCTCTATGTGCGTAAAGCCGGAACTGTAATTGTTTTGATATCAATTTTGATATGGGCAGTATTTGCGTATCCCAAAGCTCCTGTAAATGAAAGTCTTACTAAAGCTGAAAAAGCGGCGGCGCAATTGGAGTATAGTATTGCGGGCAGAGCAGGAAAAATTCTCGAACCTTTGCTTAAACCTATAGGCATGGACGGCAACAGAGCTATTGCTTTGATAGCCGGGTTTGCCGCAAAAGAAGTAATTGTCAGCACCTTAGGTACTATTTATTCTATTGGCGAAGTAGGTTCCGAAGATGCCCGTCCTTTAAGAGAAAAGATTGCCACTAGTAAGGACTGGTCGCCGCTTAAAGGCGTGGCTTTTCTTATTTTTTGTTTGATATACGCTCCTTGCGTTGTGTCTGTGATGGTTTTTTTTAAAGAAACCGGTTCAAGTTATAAATGGCTTGCGCTTCTTATTATAGGGAGTACGGTTTTTGCGTGGATAGCTTCATTTATTGTCTTTCAGCTTGGGATGTTGCTAAAAATAGGCGTGTGAAGGAAAAACGGATCGGAGTTTGGAATGTTTTGTCGCCAGCTTCGCTCTTTTGTCGTTGTGTAAAATTTAAAATGTTTTAAAAGGGCTTTAAAGTGTTGCAGAATATAATAATAATCACGGTTGTGTCGGTTGCCGCAGCGCTTGCGGTAAAACGCCTAATAAAGGGCAGTTGTAATTGCTGTAATAAAGGTGGAAAAGATTCAAACTGCCGTTTTGACTGTCATTTAAAAAATAAGAATAATTGACGCCTATGAATAACTGAGGGATAAAAAATATATTTCCGGAGAAAATATAATACTTTATCGTTGAAAAATATTGTTGTGGAGCCAGCGGGAATTGATATATACAAAGCGATTTTACGTTGATATATATGACAAATTCCAATATGCCGTTTTAAATATCAATTAAATAATGTTTCAACTATTCCAACAGATCCAACTCAAAAAACTTTTTATAGAAAATTTATAGAAATCATTGTAACCTTTATTTTAAACAAGCTCAAATTTGGACATGGTTGTGTTATAATAGTTCTCTATCAAGTGTCCGTAATATTTCTCCGCGACAGTTGCCGAATGGTGTCCTAATATTTTTGACAACCCATAAATATCTTTATACCTTAAAAGATATTGCGCGGCGAACGCATGTCTCAAACAATGCGAATGAAACACCTCAAACCCTTGCTTTTTATAAAACTTCTTTAAGTAGCTTGACGCCGTTTCCGTGTTTGGACTACCGCCGTTTGAATAAACCGCTATTTTTATAGTTTTAATTTTGCAGTTTTTACTTCGCTCCTTCTTGAGTTCTAATAAATGCTTTTCCAAATATTGCGGTATCTTTATTATGCGAAACTTGCGGTTTTTAGTTCTAAAAATTCCATCGGATTATATTTTAATCGTATGATTGCCAAAATCTACAAAATTGAAGTCAGAATTTAACGCTTCCGATATTCTTGTGCTTATATAAAACTCCAGAATGTTTATTGTTTTCCAGCAGCCACTGGAAGCGTCTATTATTTTCTTTATATCGTCCGTATTTTTCCAATTTAATTTCTTCTCTTGTAGCCAATGTCAAAAAAGCACTTTCTTTAAAAGGCTTGTAGTTAAAGCAGAAATCAGAGATTTATTGCTTTCTATATTTGTAATCAATATATCTATATCTTTTTTGATCATGCTTGGTATATCATCACTATTTAATTCAGAAGCCTCTTTATATGCCTTTTCTAAAATATCTCTTTCACTCATATAAAAAACTCCTCATAGTTATTTGCTTCCTTGTATTCTCTCTTCTGACAAAGACACATATTCAGGGTTTATTTCTATCCCTAAATATTTCCTTCCGAGATTTTTAGCGGCGACGCAAGTAGTTCCGCTACCACAAAAAGGATCTAATACAATATCACCGCTGTTGGATAGCAATTTTACTAATTCTTGTATTATATATAGTGGATAAACGGCTGTATGTCTATTACCTTTTGTTATTTCAACAGGACTTTCTATTAAATCTTTTTTCATAGCATTTCCTGTTATCTTAATTATTGTAAATCCGTTTCTTTTAATTTGGTTATTTCTCCCGCCTTCCATGCCGCCATATGCTTCTTTGTGAATGCCGCGAATTTTCATTCTGAAACTTTCTATTTTACCAAGTTGCACTTCTTTTATAACTTTCTCTAATTCACGAGTTGCATTTGCTTTCTCTTGTGCTGTTAGATTTGAGTGGTTTATAGTATCAAAATATTTTTTTCCTATCTTTGAGGAGTTAGAAGTTATTTTTTTGTTTTTCCTATCCAAATGGCTTAAAAATTCGTCTAATTTAAAGCAATAGTCTTTTGTTTTAGCAAATATAAAAAATGGTTCGGTAGATTGTATTAATTTTCTATATTCTTGTCTGGGAGTAGGGTTTGTTTTTACCCAAGTAATTTGATTAAAAAAACTTTTTTATCGTTTAATACTTTAAGAGCAAATTTATATGGGATTAACGATAAATTACCATTTAGATATTTGTCGCCCAAATTAAAAACTATTGCCCCTGTCGATTTAACAACACGGGAACATTCATTAAATACAGGCACTAAATTATTTATATACTCATCTTCTGCCGCCTCATTGCCAATACCTCCGCCGCCATAATCCCGCTGTTGAAAATAAGGCGGAGAAGTTATCACTAAATCCGCGCTATTATCTGACACTCTTTTTAAGAAGGATAATGCGTCTGAACAATGAACCTTATTTAATATTTCATGGATACTTAAGGTATCGTCGTAATAAGTTCTTCGCGCTAAATTTCCGTATACTTGTAAATTTTCCATTATCATACTCCTTACAAAGCGTCTATACGGTCTTGAATAGGATCGTTATCATGGTATCCATTCGCAAAATCAAAGTGCTCAAATATCTCAGATAATGTTCTGCAGAATGGCTTTATATTGTCTTCATAGGTTTTATAGTCAAGCTTTTGTAATGTAAATATACAGTCTTGAACATTTTTAAATGTATTATATGCATTCTCCTTAAGCGGACAAAGCAATATAACAGTATCCAACTCTCGGTTAAACAGCTCAAATTCATTAAGAATATCTTCTATATAATGATTATCCCTGTTAATAGCATTATAAAAAACATCCCATTTTTTATTGTCAAAAGTTTCTTCAAAGTATTTATGATTAAGAAGTTTTTCTATTTCCTCCGAATTACAATGGCTATCAGTCGCACGAAGAATTTCGCTTAATATATTCTTCCTCATCTCCTTATAAGAATTATTTAGATGGACTTTAAGCATTTTTCTTTTACGTTTTTCAGGCAAATAACTTATAAAAATGTAAAAAATTGACGAACTCGCGAACGCTATTGAAAGATGGCAGATTAAAGAATTTTTTGGGGCTAAAAGCGCTAATATAATACTAACGATAAATATCAAAAATGAAAACGCTCTTGGAATATCATGGATATACTCAAGACAAGATTTTAACACACAAGATTCTCTCATTCTCATCTCCTTATGAGAATTATTTAGACGTACTTTAAGAATTTCTTTTACGTTTTTCAGGCAAATAACTTATAAAAATGTAAAAAATTGACGAACTCGCGAACGCTATTGAAAGCTGGCATATTAAAGAATTTTTTGGAACTAAAAGCGCTGATAGAATACTAACGATAAATATCCAAAATGAAAATTCTCATGGAGTATCATGGGCATATTCAAGACAAGATTTTAACATAAAAGAGCAAATGCTAATACTAGACTTTTTAACTTTGACATTCTTATCTCGCCTCCTTTTTCAAGAGTAAACGGCAAAATAATAAAGCAAGTCATTTCTTTAAACTGCTCCATAAATTTATAACATTATCATGTGTTGAGTTAATAGCACGCAATTAGCTTATAGAGTATCTATAGAAAATATTCTGTTTCTCAAATTTTACGGCGCTGCAAAAAAGAACTTTGTGGAGCCAGCGGGAATTGAACCCGCATCTTATCGTTGCGAACGATATATTCTCCCGTTTAACTATGGCCCCTGAAAATTAAATTAATGAGATTTTTATAGGTAATGGGCATATTATAGCAATATTTAATTTTTTTTTAACAATTTTAAATTAATTGGATTTATCCCATGAGATGCCGCTAAGAAATATGTATGTCGGCGCTTTCGTCATTCTTAGCTCTTGTTTCTGTTCAGAAGGTTTATACTGCTTACAATAGGATTTTGGTTAAAAAGAAGCTTTTTGATTATGAAGATATAGTAATGAAAACATATTTTGTTCTAAAAATGAATTTCAATCCCAAAAATAAACTATGAAGATGACCGCCTACACCGCGACTTCCAACCATCGACACTTTTAATCGTAAAAATAAGCGGGGCAGAGCCTTGCCAGCATAAGATAGCAGATGTTCGATTACAAGATTGTTAAAAATCAAATAAATTTGCCCGTTGTAAAATTTTGTACTTTTTGCTCTTAACAAATTTATCTCGAAGGGAATTGTTTTTTGCCGTTGCTGCCATAAACATCAATGTTTGCCTTGAGACAAACAGTTGAAAGCAGGAGTGTATCGTCAAGCATTTGTTTTTTTGTTTCTCTATAAACATATCTTTTGATATTTTCTAACATCGGCAACCACCGACATTGCTTCTTTTCCGCCATTTTTTCGGAGCTTGCTTATAGTAAAATCTCATGTTTTTCAATTGTATATATTTTGTTTTTATCCTAATTTTTGGCGGTTAGAGCTTTTTCAGTAACATTGTAGCTGCTTTCTTTTCCACTAAAGTCGAACAATAGTTGTTCTTGAGGCTTAGCAACGCAAGATATTTTTTGTGGGGTATGGGTTTGTGTTTATTGTTTTTTTTTCGTTAAGAACTTCAAGCTGAGACGATGAATACGTTATATATCCCTTGTTGTTTGTCGATGTAAATTCTTCTAAAATAATTTTGTCTAATTCTTTAAAAATACTTCTGAGAGCCTTTCCCGCCTGCTGCTTGAATTCTGAGGTTTCAGTTGGTTTTTCTTTCTATTCTAGCGGATATTTTTCTAACAAATCTTGTCGCATTTTTTGCGAGCATAATTTAAATGCCTTTTCTCTCTGGTATTTAGTCTTTAGCGTGCCAATTTTTTCAGCAAATTCCCTTCTTACCTGTATTTCCTCCAAATATTTGCAGCCCTAAAAGTCTCGGATATGTTAGGTTTTTTAATAGATTCCTCTTTCTCTATTTTAGAGCTTCTGAACACTTTGGACATTCTGGAGCTTTTGGAGACTGTGGAGCATTTTTATTTTTAGAAGAACAACCAAAGCGGAAACACAAAAAAACAAAGATGTAAAAAAATATTTAATATTTTCATCTTCAATTTTCGGACTATTTAAACACGCTCTGCTCTGTTTTTAAAGGAGCCAAGCTCTACACATAAGACGACTAAACAGCTTAGGCAAGTATATATCCGATTTAATTTTTATAAAGTCATGATGATAATGGCGACGTTATAATGCTATCGGTAAATTCATATTTTGCCTGTTCTCTTTGATTAAACAATTCGCCTTTCAACTCTTTCTGTTTCACGATTATCTGTTTCAGTTCCGTGAGTTCATTGTCCAATTCTATTCTTTCGTTTTGGTATCCGTTGGTGTAAATGAGTTCCAGCATCTTGCGGATTCTCTCTAGCTGGTTTTCTCGATTCAATAATTTCTTCAGCGTCTTCCCTTGTTTAACGAATTTTACTCTCGCTTCATTATATTTTGCGCTACATTCATTAACTTTTAGTCGCCAGTTTTCGGATTCCCGTATCATTTTCTCTCGTCCCTGTCTCAATTCCACGTTTTTTTTCTTCTTCCCGTTAATTTTTCTCGTAGTCCTGACGACATCTCTCTTCTTCCTCTTTCAGTTTCTGTCTCTCACGCTCAACTGCCATGCTAATAATTGCCATATTCTATCCCGCCACTCCTCTATTCTCTTTTGTTCTGATTGTTATTTTTCACATTTTACTTGTCTGCGTCTGCTGTCACAGGCGCGATCTCGTTTTTTATCCGTATCTACTTCTATGGCAGATGATAATTCTCTTTCGAATTTACCTTTTAAATAATAAAGCTGCAAAAACTATGATCAAAATAATCCCAATTGTAAGCGGTTTATTATACCATCTCAAAGCTGTAGGCTCTGGCAGCTTAGGCTCATCACCGGCGGGATTATTATCAGCACTGATAACAGAATTGTCAACAGGTTCAGCAGGTAAATATTTATAAACAATCTTTTCTTTTGGCTGACAGCCAGCAATCAAAAATATACATAAACATACGCGTATAATCTCTTTCGTTACTTTTGTCAAAGGAAGAAAGATTACTATAAAAACAAGAGATGAGGATACGCAAGCAGTCGGACACTCTCAAGAAAAAATTGAGTAACAAGGAAATAAATAGAATTATTCCTAAAAATATAATTAAGAAGTTGATAAGTTATTAATTGTTCATTTAATATAAACACGCTTAACGACAAGAATGCATCTAAAGCCAAAGAAGCTAAACTTATTTTTGACTTAAACAAAAAAGAAAGATTTGTGAAAGCCACATGCACAGGAAAACTCAGAGTGGAAAACATTCTTAATATACCAAAAAAAGTCGCAAAATCTGTATAATTTTCAACCGTAATACCTTCTAACGGAAGAAAAATAACTGCGTTTATAATATAAGAAATAACAGAATGCCAAAGATACGGTTTATAATTTCCATCACCACACAATTCCTCTAAAGGATTTAATAAAGGCTCAGATGTTGGCGGCGTTGTGTCTTTGCTTACTTTTTTATTAATATCAGATTTATCAACACCGGATTTATCAACGACAGAATTCGCAGAGCTTCCAATATCATGCAGCTTACCATTACCACAGCCCGCCGCCAAAAATATACATACATATACACATATAACTTTTTTCATTTTATCTTCTACCGCGTTCTAGAAAAGCGTCAAGAAATTACCTTTGTAATAAAATTATCTTCTCTTTAAATGATAGTGGAGTGTCTCTGTTGAATATCAATATGAGTATTATAAAGAACTTCCGCTCTCTTGCGATTACTGCTTATTTGTTTGACTTCCCGCACTGACACATTTTTTGTATTCAGGAATTTGTTCTTCAATCACATTCTTGCACATCGCTGTTAATGATACTTGTTTCCTCTTTGACCGCTCTTGCGGCTTTGCCCGAATCACATAATTATTGTAAACCACAATTTTTTCAAGTTAATCTCTGCAATAGCAGTCGTACGCTGTACAAAAAACTACAAATATCGTCATCATTACTCTGCCTATTTTCTCTACTCCGGCAGCGTTTTCTTTTGCTGCCGCCATGCTAAGTGCCGCTACAAAAAAATAGTAGTTTTAGTCAGATTATTCCGTATTTTATCAACAACAGTTCTCGGACGGCGGTTTTCAATTGCAATTACTTCAACTTTTTGGCAACAGATTATTATCATAAGGCTTAACAAACAAAACAAGAATTATTCTACTAGTGGTTTTAATCAGATTTACTCTGTTTTGTTCTTGAAACCCGGACTTTATCTATTACGCTTTACAACCCGCTCTGCCTGATATGAAATCCTTTTCCTGTCGATATTCTTCTATTTATCGATTTAATTTTATTTTCTGTACAATACCTACAGTCTGCCGGCGTTGCGCCGAGACAAACTTTGCCGGGATATATTTCGTAGTACTTTCTGTAAACTGTTTCAGTAATACTCGGCATAATGACATTTGCTCCGCTTTGCAGAGCGATTAAACGCCCCTCTTTGTTTAATGTGTCCATTGCTGTTGTCGCAGGTATATTGATGTCAGGCATAAGCAGTCGTAAAATTGTTATAATTTTAAGTGACAGCTCGAAAAAGTCGCCTTTTATATTTTCAATTGGAGTGTCGGGGTGATAAATAAAAGGTCCTATGCCTGCCATATCTACGGGAATTGATTTAAGATAAACAATATCTTTTGCAATACTTTCCAGCGTTTGTCCCGGAAGTCCCGCAATTATTCCTGAACCAACTTCATACCCCAGCTTTTTTATATTTTCAATGCACAGCATCCTATTTTTCAAGCTCATTCCGGGATTAAGCTTATTATAAAGAGTTTCATCTGTGGTTTCAATTCTCAGTAAATATCTGTCGGCGCCGGCATCGCGATATGCCTTATATTCCTCAAAAGTTTTCTCGCCTATGCTCAATGTAACAACAAAATCGAAATCTTTAATGCCTGAAATAATTTTTGCCATTCTTTCGACGGTATAATAAGAATCTTCGCCCGACTGTAAGACAATAGTTTTATAACCATAATTTTTTGCTTTTCTTGCTGATTCTATTATATCTTGCGGCTCTACGCGGTAGCGCGTTACATGGGAATTATCTCTTCTCAAACCGCAATATAGACAGTTTTGTTTACAGTAGTTTGAAAATTCTATAAGCGCCCGCAGATGCACTTCGTCGCCGCTGTATTTTTTGCGTATTTCGTCTGCAGCAGAAAAAAGTTTCTTTGTATCTTTCGTTTCAAGAAGATATAAAATCTCTTTTTCACATAACGTGTGAGATTGGACGACTTTATCCAGTATAGATTCAATATTAGCGTACATAATTGGCAGTATAGCAAATATGTTTAGAATGTTATAAAAGTAAAACAAGACAATGACAATTAAATTCATTACAATAATACTTGACATTTTAGAGAATGTCGTATTATTTTTGCGGTATTTTATAAGCAGTTTTTTAAACTTCTCAAAAGACGCTTTTACATTGCTGTTAAATGTGAACATAAGAAAGGTAGTTTTGTTTTCTGAAAGAACGCGGAACTCGCCCGGATTTGCGCAAGTTTTTTTATATAAAGAAATAGTAAACTATTAAAAATGACCGATATTATAATTATTGCCTATCGCAACAAACGCTTTGAAAATAAACTAAAGCAGTTTGAAAAAAACCATTCATTTAGAATGTGTCAGTTTAAATTATTCAATTCTAAATGGGAAAACTTTGAGTCGGTAAAGTTTTGATTGTGTCACTGTATTATGTCGGTAAGACTGTAAGCTGCAGCAAAGCATAGTAGAGCTGTCAGTTAAGTAGAAATAGCTTTTTACGCTGACGATCAAGTGCTTCCGAAAGAATGAAAAAAGACGGGCAGATTGCTTCTGTCATAGTGGGTTCTCGAGAAATAGTTATATGCAATTCTTGTACGGGATTCTTATAATGGCAGAGATACTAAGAACAATTTAATATTTGGTTATAAATAAAGCAAGTCCCGATATTGTATTTCTTCCTTTTTGATTTGATAAGCCGTTGTTTCCATAATAAGCGGTAATCCAGAATTTTTATTTAGAAAGCAATAGGCATTTCGATTGAACTTTTAACTTCCTTATGCTCTGCAAAAAGTTATTGATAAATTTTATAAAATGAATGAGCATAGCGGTCAGGCAGTTTGTGAAAAAGAATTTTACAGTAGAAGAAATGTTAAAAGCATATTGGAAGCGTATAAAAAATAATGGATATTCAGTCTGTCATTCCTGTGTAAGCGATTTGAGGAAGAACTCATAAGTAACAGATTTTGAGAGGTATCATGGAAATTGTTTTATTCTTTCGCAAAAGCAGACAAAAATTGCCCGTATGTTCCCAATCTGCTTTACAAAGCGCTTACGGGCAGCAAGCCGGAAATATTTAGTATAATATGAATGGTGGTAACGATGATAAAAGTTTCAGCTTATGTTTTGACAAAAAATGAAGAAAGACATATTAAAGACTGCATTGAAAGCATTAAGTGGGCTGACGAAATTATCATAGTCGATGATTTCAGCGTAGACGCTACTGTAGAGATTGCTAAAAAGATGGGTTGTAGAGTTGTGCAAAATAAGTTTGAATATTTCAGCAAACAGAGAAATTTTGCTTTGTCGCAATGCTCTTACGAATGGGTTATATGTCTTGACGCGGATGAAAGAATAACACCCGCATTAAGAGAGGAAATAGAGTATGAGCTGAAAAATTCTCCGAAAGGTTATGCCTTTGTTGCTCCAAGGAAAAACAGATTTATAAATAAGTGGATTTTACATTCGGGCTATCCGAATTATACGCATCCTGTGTTTTTTAATAAAAACAAAATGCATTACAAAGACCAGATGGTGCATGAAAGTATTGATTACAAGGGCAGAAAATTTTATTTTAAAAGCGATATTCTGCATCTTACTTGCGACAGCGTAAAACAGTTTGTAAAGAAGTCTGATTTATACACTGATTTGCGTTCCAAAGAAATGTTTAAAAATGGCAAGAAATTCCGAGTTTTAAATCTTCTTATAAATCCTTTGGTGATTTTTATAAAAATGTATTTTATTAAAAAGGGATTTCTTGACGGTTTGTCTGGATTTGTGCTTGCGATGTTGTATTCTTCGTTTTATACTTTGATGAAATACGTAAAACTTTGGGAACTTGAAAATAAATGAGTAAGTTTTTGTATCCGCTTGCTTTGATTTACTCTATTTTATGCGAAGCGGATAGAAGGTTCAGCCGTCCCAAAAAATTTTCAAAGCCGGTAATAAGCGTGGGCAATATTACGTGGGGAGGCACGGGCAAAACGCCGGTTGTAATTGAACTTTTAAATTTGCTTGTAAAAAATAATTTAAAGCCTATGGTCTTAACGCGTGGCTACCGTAGAAGGAATAAAGCTTCCGTCATGTTAAAAGATGGAGCGGTCGGTATCGGAGCGACGGACAGCGGCGATGAGCCGCTTTTAATTGCAGAAAGTGTTCCGCAAGCTTGTGTAATTGTCGGAGCCGACAGATATAACAATGCTTTAAAATACGAAAGAGAGATAAATCCTGATGTCTATGTTTTAGATGACGGATTTCAGCACTGGAATATTCAAAGAGATTTAGACATAGTTTGCGTAAATGCGGCAAACCCTTTCGGCAATGGAATGCTCATACCTGCGGGGATTTTAAGAGAAAAACCGAAAGCTTTAAAAAGAGCAGGACTTGTAATTATTACGAATTCCGATATGGTTTCATACGAGGAATTAAAAAGATTGGAAAAAACGCTATTTGTTTTATCGGGACAGATATCTGTTATAACTCATTACGGCGGATTTGAATATAAAACGGCGGATTTAGCTGCGGATTTCAATCTTGAGATTTTAAGAAAGTCCGATGTGTACTCCTTAAGTGCCATAGGTTTTGCTAAAGGTTTTGAAAATTCTATTAGGAAGTCCGGGATTGAAATAAAAGATAGCATAGTTTTAAGAGATCACAGCGTTTACAATAATAATATGCTTGAAAAGATAATGAACCAGAAAGGAAAAAATTCGTGTTTTATTGTCACGGCAAAAGACGCAGTTAAGTTTCAAAATATTAGTTTGGATATAAAAGAAAGAATTGCGGTTCTTGTCGTAAAACTGCAGTTTAAAACGGGAAAGGAACAATGGGAGCGGAAATTGTTAAAGTGCCTGCCGTCTTTTTGGACAGAGACGGGACGGTCATCTTTGACAGAAATTATTTAAGTTCGCCCGAGCAGGTAAAACTTTATTCATTCGCTGCGAAAAGCATAAATAAATTGCGAGCTGCAGGTTTTAAAATAATAGTTGTAACAAATCAGTCCGGCATTGGCAGGGGAATGTTTACAGAGAAAGATTTACAAAAAGTAAATGAAAAATTTTTGTCCGTACTTGAAGCAGTCGGAGCAAAAATAGATGCTCTTTATTATTGTCCACACGTCGATTCCGATAAGTGCTGCTGCAGAAAACCTAAAACGGGTATGGCACTGCGGGGAGCGGAAGAGTTTAACATAGATCTTGAGAAATCTTATGCTGTCGGAGACAGTGTAAGAGATTATCTGCTTGGTTTTAATATAAACGGCAAAGGTATTTTGGTTCTTACAGGGCACGGCAAAAAGCAGCGGAACAAGTTAGCAAAAGAAAAAGTGAAGCCTGTTGCCGTGTGTAAAACTTTAAAACAAGCTGTAAATTTTATAATTAAAGATGCAAAAAAAAATTGATATATTATTGATGTTGTTTTGTCTATTTGTTTTTGTTCCGGAGTCATACTGTTTTGGCAATGGTAATTTTCATACGACAAAAAAAGGACAAAGTTCTTCTGTTTATAAAAAGCCTGAAGGAAAATGTGAAAGAACCAATGAAAAGAAAAGAAAATATATCTGGCAAAAACGTGGAAGATATCAGCTTTCTGAATACGAAAAACTTACATACACTATTTTATGGAATTACGTTCCGTTAGGTTGTGCAAACTTGGAATTAAGGGGTTTTAATAGGGTAGGCAGAAGAAAAGCGCATCATATATATTTCTATGCGGAAAAGAAGCCTTTTCTTGATTCTTTTTATAATACTTATTTGTCCGACATCGCAAAAGAGCAGCTTGGTTTCGATCCTACGCAACAGACGTGTTTGTTGTATGACGACGGTTCAACGCAAGAGGGAAACGCCGATGAGTATGTGCAAGATATTTTAACGGCATTATACTATATAAGAACACTTGATTTAAAAGTAGGAGTCGAATGTGTTTTAGACGACTGTTACGGGTATTCAATGTGGTTTTCGGCGGTAAAAGTTTTAAGGAAAGAGGCAATAGAAACTAAATTGGGCAAGTTCAATTGCTTTGTGGTTGAACCCCTGATGCGAAAAGATGCAGACGCAGCAGATTTAATAAGCAGCAGAGTGACTGTTTGGCTTACTGACGATAAAAGGAGAATTCCAGTATATATGGAATTAGGAAGCCCGATAGGTTTATTAAATATCGTATTGGAATCTGCGGATATCAATAAAAAGAAATAGAGTTGCTACCCAATCGTGTTTTCTGTAATTGTGGGAAAGCGTAGTCTTCCGATTTTGTGCTTGTTCTCCTGTTAAGTCTTTGTAGTGGCACAGATGTAAAAACGGCAGTAAGAAACATAGCTGAAAACTTTTGATAAAAAAATTGAAGAAACAATGTCAGAAATTGCTATACAAAAAGTAGTTAATGAAAACAATAGGACTTTCAGTTCTTATATATTTGTCTTGACGGATATAAAGAAGGTATCTCTCTTTCATATAATAACGAGAGAAAATACAACTACTCCAATTCGTGTGAAACTGTGTGGCAGCTTGCATGTCGCAGTCTAAAATTCTACGAAGTTAAAAATACAAAAAAAATAATTTCTGTTTTTAACTTTTCCGCATAAAAAGTATAAAAGATTTTTTCTGCGGCAGAGAATGAACGGAAGTCCTGCCTCATAATTTAATTTTTTTATTAAAAATAGTTATGACAACGAAACAACAAAATACTGCTACTATAGTCGCAGACAGAATAATATGAAAGCAGGTAAAAAAACACAAATTCTTACAAGTTTTAACTTAGTAGATTTATCAGGTAAAAAATAAAAAAGCTGACTTTTTTATATTGCGTTTTATCCGAATATATTTGATAAATGAGAAATAAAGCGATAAGCGGACGTTGAAAATGACAATGTTTTGTACGTTCATTTAACAGTTATTAATGCGCTGTTTAAGAAGTTATTTGCCTTAAATTGTTGTATATCTAACTAAATATTTAATCTGAAAAATGAGATTTCGGGAGGAAGTGTAATCAATGTATAAGATTGTTTTAATCAGACACGGCGAAAGCGTTTGGAATAAAGAAAACAGATTTACAGGCTGGTCGGATGTTGATTTATCCGAGAAAGGCAATGAAGAAGCTTTGAAAGCCGGAGGACAGTTAAAAAAAGACGGTTTTACTTTTGATTTGGCATATACGTCCGTTCTTAAAAGGGCGATTAAAACTCTTTGGAATGTCCTAAATACAATGGATTTATTATGGGTTCCTGTTGTTAAGAATTGGAGGTTAAATGAAAGGCATTATGGCGCTCTGCAGGGATTAAATAAAGCTGAAACAGCCGCAAAGTATGGCGAAGAACAGGTAAAAGTCTGGAGGAGGAGCTACGATACTCCGCCGATGGCTTTAGATGAAAATGACGAGAGATATCCCGGTAGAGAGGCAAGGTATTCAGGACTTTCAAAGGATAAAATTCCTCTAACAGAATGTTTAAAAGATACTGTTGCAAGAGTTGTGCCTTATTGGGAGAAAGAAATTGTCCCAAAGATAAAATCAGGCAAAAAAATTATTATAGCGGCGCATGGCAACAGTCTGAGAGCTTTGGTGAAATATCTTGATAATATAAGCGATAACGATATAGTGAGTTTAAACATACCTACCGCAATGCCACTTATATATGAGCTTGATGAAAATTTGAAGCCTGTTAAAAATTACTATTTAGGCGATCCTGAAGCTGTTAAAAAAGCTATGGAAGCAGTGGCAAATCAAGGTAAAGCGAAAAAATAATTGCTGGTTTGTAAATTATAAATGCATGGCTTTAGAGGGATACTGTAATGATGCGTAAGTTTAAATTGTTTTTAATAAACAATAAAATGTGGGTGATTGCGGTTTTGGTTGTGGTCATTCTTATAGGTCTTTCAATTTGGGGATTGAGTAAGCTCGAATCGTTTTACAGAACCATGACGGTTGCAACGCTGCCAATGAACATCCTCGTAGCCTTTGCAAGTGCTGCCGCTTTTGTTTTTATGTATATGTACGTAATGTCTAGAAATAGTTTTGGAAAACTGAAGAAAAACAAAATCAAAGATAAAGACGTAGAAATTTCTTTTAAAGAAGTCATCGGGCTTGAAAGTGCAAAAAAAGAAGCGCTTGAAGTAGTTCAGCTTATCAAGGATAGAAAACAGCTCCAAAAAATCGGTGGGAAAATCATTAAAGGCATCCTCTTAATAGGACCGCCCGGCTGTGGGAAGACGCTGCTTGCAAGAGCTATTGCGACAGAATGCGGAGTGCCATTTATTTCAATGGCAGGTAGTGAATTTGTCGAGGTATTTGTGGGCGTAGGCGCAAGCAGAATGAGAAATCTTTTTAGAAAAGCCAGAGAATACGCTTACACCGACGGCGCCTGTGTGGTTTTTATCGATGAAATCGAAGTTATAGGAAGAGGCAGAACTTTTTCTTATATGGGAGGAGGAGAAGAAACAAACAGCACGCAAAACCAGCTCCTTGTAGAAATGGACGGGATTGACAACAAGAAAAGCAATGTCATTGTTATAGCGGCTACAAATGCAGATGAGAACGTTTTAGATAAAGCGCTTTTAAGACCCGGACGTTTTGATAGAAAAATTGCTATTACTCTGCCAAATTTAAAAGAAAGAGAGCAACTGTTTGATTTCTATTTTGAAAAAGTAAAAGTTTCGCCTGAAGTAAAAATAGACAGGCTTGCAAAGAAATCCGTATATAAGTCGCCTGCCGACATTGAAAATATAATAAAAGAAGCGGCATTGATAGCGGCGAGAAAAAAGAAAGAAGTTATTGATGCTAAAGATTTGTCAGAAGCTATGGACAGAATAGATTTGGGTATTGAAACACATATTAATATGACGCCTAAAGAGCTAGAGATGACGGCATATCATGAAGCCGGACACGCAGTAGCTATATATTTGATGCATCCCACCGACGACGTATTTAAAGTTACGGTAAAATCCCATCAGGGGTCGCTTGGACTTGTAGCTCCTGTTCCCAGAGAGGAACTTCATAGCGAGCATAAAGAAGAATTGCTTTCGGATATTATGGTTTCTCTCGCAGGATATGTCGCTGAAAAAATTAAGTATAATACAACTACGACTGGAGTTTCTGCGGATTTTAGACACGCTATGGTCACGGCAAACAGCATGGTATGGAAAATGGGAATGGGAAACAATGGTTTTATCGGCGATTTTTCCGCTATACCGCGAGAAGAGATGTCGCAGAGTCTTAAAGAAAAACTCAATAATGAGACAATATCAATAATGAATTTATGTTATGCAAAAATTGAAAAATTTCTAAAAACAAATTGGACTGCTGTTGATGCCGTCGCTAAAAAGCTTGTAGCTGAAAAAGAGCTGGATTTTGACGAGTTGGAAGAAATAATGGAAACTGTCGGAAAAAGAAAGACTAAACCGGCTGATTCGAGTGTGCGGGACGGGCTATGAATGAAGGATTGTAGCTATTGTGAAAACTTTAAAATATATAATACTTTTGTTCATAATTGTTTTTTCGTTCAATGCCTGCGTCGGCGTAACTTATCCTAAAAATGAACTTGCACAAAGTTTGGAAAAACTTGTAAAAAAAGACTGTGATCAGGATTCAAAAGCGTATATTGTCGGCAAGACTTTATATCTTGATATGGAGCTTGACGAGCTTATGTATGAAGATGATGAGGTAATTTCGCGGGCGATACAAAAAATGCAGTCTGCGGGACTTGCAATAAAAAGAGTTGTTTTAAGCAGCGATTCAGATATAAAATATATGGTTGTAACAGCTTATAATTCCTATAAGAGAACAGCTTTTAGAATAGTGCAGAATATTGACGATGTAAAAGACTATTTTCATATGCGCATATCGCGTTCTGACTTCGAGACGAGAACTCTTCTGGAAACAGAAGAACTATCAACTGCATTAGATATCATTAAGGATAAACACGATATAACGAATTTTGAGTACGTGGGAAGGTTAATTGCTTCGCAATTAAATATATTCTTAGCATCGGATCCGGGACTTAGAGATTTAATATCAAGACTTTCGTTGCGGTATGCTGATGTGGAAAGCGAAACTCTGATTCTGACAATTTTCAATGTTAATGTTATTGACAGTAAGAATGTTTCTTTAATCAAAAATATTTTGCAGGAACAAGTTAGAAATTATTCGGAGAAATACAATATATCTTTTAAAAGAATAAAAGTTGTTACATCCAACGGAGAAATGGTGTTAAGCATGTGATTCTTGCCGTGTGTGTTTGCTTACATTCTGTAATTAAAGATATTAGGAGGGGAAGTGTCAAAAATATTGAAGCAGATAGGAACACGAATAAAAGCCATCAGAGAAATATCAAATTTATCTGCGGAGGAATTTGCAAAAAGTATAAATTTGGACGCGGAGATGTATTTGAAGTATGAAAAAGGCGAGGCAGATATTCCTATAAGTGTGCTTTCTGTTATTTCAAGTAATTACAATGTTGAAATGACGGCGCTTCTTACGGGTGACGAGCCGCACCTTCAAAGAATTAATGTGGTAAGGAAAGGCAAGGGATTAAGCATAGAGAGAAGAAAAGAATATAAATATCAAGATTTGGCGTCAAAATTTATAAATAAAAAGGCAGAAATTTTTTTAGTTACGCCTGAGTCTTTAAAAAATAAATCAAAACATGCGTATTCTCACACAGGACAGGAATTCAATTATATTTTGGAGGGAACTCTTAAACTTATTTTTGATGGAAAAGAATACATTTTGAACCCCGGTGATTCGGTCTATTTTGATTCAAGATATGACCACGCGATTTTTTCAATCGACGACAAACCGGCAAAGTTTTTAGCTGTGGTTCTTTGAGATAATGCTTATAGGTCGTCAGTAGGAATTTGAAGAATGTTTCATAAAGATATAATGTATTTCGGGCGGCAGGGCATAAACTTACTTCGTCCACAAGCGATGAGTTTACATCTCGCCTCCGTCATACAGAAATTAAAGACTTATTGAAAAAAAGAGAAAAACAATGTTAATAGATAAATATGTGAAAACTCATTATAAATCGTATGAAGATTTTATAAAGAACTGTAAAATACGGGTTCCTAAAAACTTTAATTTTGCTTTTGATGTTGTTGATGAAATCGCTTATACTTCACCTGACAAAAAAGCGATGGTATGGTGTAATCCAGAAGGGGAAGAAAAAATACTCACTTTCAACGATATCAAAAGAGAAAGCAATCGCGCCGCGAACTTCCTTAAATCTTTGGGGATAAAAAAAGGTGATGCGGTGATGCTTATGTTAAAAAGGCATTACGAGTACTGGTATTGTGCGATCGCGCTTCATAAATTGGGCGCTTTGATGATTCCCGCAACGCATCTTTTAACTGTAAAAGACATAAAATATAGGGTGAAAGTTGCGAATATAAAAATGATTATTGCGGCAGCAGATAAAAGAATTACGGACGCTGTTGACGAGGCGAAAAAAGATTTGCCTGAATTGGAAACTGTGGTTTCCGTAAAGGGATGTTTAAAGGGCTGGGTTGAATATTACAAAGAAATTGAAAAATTTCCTGATGATTTTAAAAGACCATCTGGTAGCGAAGCGATAAATATAAACGACAAATCTCTATTATATTTCACTTCAGGTACTACGGGAATGCCTAAAATGGTATGCCATGATTTTTCATATCCATTGGGTCATATTATTACTGCGCGGTTTTGGCAGAACTTAGATGCCGAAAGCTTACATCTTACGGTAGCCGATACTGGTTGGGCAAAGGCCGCATGGGGAAAAATATACGGACAATGGCTCTGCGAGGCTTGCATTTTCACTTATGATTATGAAAGATTTAACACTGAAGATTTATTAGAGAAAATAGCAAAATATGGAGTTACTTCATTTTGCGCTCCGCCTACGATTTATAGGCATATAATAAAAGAAGATATTTCCAAGCACGATTTATCCAGATTGAAATATGCCGAAACTGCTGGCGAACCGTTAAATCCTGAAGTTTTTTATCAGTTTAAAAAAATGACGGGGCTTGAAATAAAAGAAGGCTTCGGACAAACTGAGACAGTTGTTTTTGCAGCGACTTTTCCGTGGATGGAGGTAAAGCCGGGATCTGTTGGAAAACCGTCCGCTGGCTGGCGGATCAATATTGTTGACGGAGAAAACAATTCCTGTGATACTGGACAGGAGGGACGGCTTGTAATAAGGACAGATGAGCAGAAGCCTATAGGTTTATTTGCGGGATATTATAAAGATGAAGTGTTGACAAAAAATACTTGGGACAACGGCATTTACGACACCGGCGATATAGCATATATAGATGAAGACGGTTATCTTTGGTTTGTCGGACGCTCTGACGACGTCATAAAGAGTTCAGGGTACAGAATCGGTCCATTTGAAGTTGAAAGCGCCTTGATGGAACATCCCTGCGTGCTTGAATGTGCCGTAACCGGAGTTCCGGATAAGGAGAGAGGAGCCGTAGTAAAAGCTACCGTTATACTTGCAAAAGGATATGAGCCGTCCCCAGAACTTGTGACGGAACTTCAAAATTATGTTAAAAAAGCAACCGCTCCTTATAAATATCCTAGAATTGTGGAGTTTGTAAAAGAAATTCCAAAAACAATAAGCGGAAAAATAAAGCGGAAAGAAATAAGGGAAAGTGGTAAAAATAAATAAAAACAGTTATATTTGTCGTCGTCCTAAGGGGATATATGTATGGACATAAGAGAGTATATTTTGGAATCTGCAAAAAAAGCAAAAGGCAAAGTAATTCTGCCTGAGAGTTCCGATATAAGGGTTTTGAAGGCTGCGCAGATGCTTATAAAGGACGATATAGCTTCGGTTGTCTTGCCTGCAGACGACGTAAGAGAAGTTGAAAAGATTGCATCGGAAACTGGTGTGGATTTAAGAGATATTGAAATAGTTAAAATAGACAGAAGCTTTCTCGACGAAAAAAGAATTGAAGAATTTGTAGATGCGAAAATAAAAAAAGGTATGTCGGAGCGGGACGCATTAAATCTTTTAAGTAATCCTCTATATTTTTCAATGATGTATTTAAAAAGCGGAAAATGCGATGCCTGCGTCGCCGGAGCCGTTTATGATACGGCGGACGTTTTAAGAGCCGGCATTCAGACAATAGGAATTGCCGAAGGCATTAAACTAATTTCTTCGTATTTTCTTATGATACCGCCCAAAGGGCATAACATTGCGAAGGAACCCGTGTTATTTGCGGACTGTGGCGTAAATCCAGATCCGCAGGTTCTAGGTTTAAAAGATATCGCTGTTACGACGGTCGGAAATTTTAAAAGGCTCTTTCCGGGCAAGCAGGTAAATGTCGCAATGCTTTCATTTTCAACAAAAGGAAGTGCAAGCAACAAAATTTTATCAAAAGTAATAGAAGCGACAGAACTTGTCAAAACCCATTTTGCAGGGCAAAATGACGTAAATGTGGATGGCGAATTTCAGTTTGATTCTGCTGTTGTGCCAAATGTGGGAAAGAGAAAAGCTCCCGGTTCTTTTGTTGCCGGGAATGCGAATATCTTAATTTTCCCAGAATTAAACGCTGGAAATATCGGCTATAAAATTGCGGAAAGATACGGCGGATTTCAGGCTTTAGGTCCTATAATTCAGGGACTTGCTCTTCCTGTAAGCGATTTAAGCAGAGGTGCTAGCGCCGATGATATCTGTCTTATCTGTGCAATTATGCTTTTGAAGTAAGGAGCGCCCCGTACTATTTATGGATATCATTGACGCACACAATCACATCTGGCCTGAGAAAGTAGCTTGTAAGGCAAGAAATTATCTTGAAAAAGTTTTTAATTATAGGATGATGGCGCTGCCTGTTGCAGATAATCTGTTGGCATATATGGATAAAGCTGAAATCTCAAAAAGCGTTATATCATCAGTTGCTTCGCATACCGAGCAAGTAATTCCAATAAACAACTGGCTTTTTTCGCTGAAAGAAGAAAGATTTGTTCTCTTTGCTTCAATGCATCCATTCTTGGAGGGATTTAAGGAAGAATTAAAGAGAATAAAAGACAGTGCGTCCGGTATCAAACTGCAACCTGAATTTCAGAATTTTTACGTTGACGACGAGAGAGCTTTCGCCCTTTATGAAGAGCTTGAAAAATTTAGAATTCCTGTGTTATTCCATTGTGGAGCAGAATTGAGTTCTAAAGGTGAAATTCGCTCTTCTCCCGAAAGGATTATAAAAATTCTTGAAAAATTTTCGGAACTTAAAGTTATTGGCGCTCATATGGGCGGTTTTCTAATATGGAAAGAAGTTTTGGAAAAACTTGCGGGTAAAAATTTGTATTTTGACACCTCTGATAGCATAAGAGTTATGAAAAGAGAACTGCTTGACAAGCTGTTTAATAAGCACACGTTTGATAAAATAGTTTATGGTTCAGATTTTCCTTTTGGAAATCCAGAAAAAGAAGTTGGTTTTATAAAATCTTTAAATATATCCGAAGAAAATAAACGGAAAATTCTCTCTTTCAATATAAAGAATTTACTTAATATAAGTTGATACGAATGGATTATTTAAATAAAAGAAGCAAAAAAAGAAAACTTTAAATGTGAAAAAATATTATGCAAGATGTTCAAGAACAACTAAATAAACGTGCAAATTAAGCAATTAATTAAACTATCTAATGGAATGTGAAATTAGTAAGAGAATCTTTTAAGGCTAAAAAATAGAGAGTTTACCTCAGTATTGTCATAAACCGGATTTTCATTAAATTGCAGGTTTTATTGCTCTCTAATTAGATAAGTAAAATATAGAAAAAAATAGAAAAAGTAATAGTAAAGTTAAAATTTTTTATGTTGCTTTATAGTAGTATGATGTACTTTTGCTTTCTGCATTTCTTGTGATAAAAAAAATAGATGCCCCCCTCAATCAGCTTACCGCCTTATACTTTTCAAACACTATCAATATTCCTTAAAGAGTAAGTTTTTTTAACGCTCTTTAATTTGTCTTTCAACATTTTTCTTTTGCATTTCAGTAATTTTTGGTCGGGCTTAATTGTGAGATATATAAACTTATATTCCTACTTTTTGCTTACATATTCGTTTTCCGGTTTTTAATATCAGAAATAATATTCTCTATTTCCGGCAAAAACAAATAATCCAATAATAAGGAAGCCAAATTAAAATACTCTGCTTTTCAAAGTATGGTGGATTAAATTGTTTTTGCCGTGTTTGTTCTCTGTATCTTTCGAGAATTCTGTCCTTTTTATTTACCCTGATTCGCATTCTGCTGCGGCTGGGCTCCTGCTGATCCGGTTCCTGTTTTGGCTGCGTCATCGGTTTTTTTATCCTTACAACCAACAAAACAAAAAACCGTAAGGCACAACATTAAACAATAACAAGTCAACTTTTTCATTTCTTTACTCCCTCTTTTTTTAGTGTCTTCTTTCAAAACAGTATTGTTTTGACTGTTTTGATTTTTTTAACAAATTATGTAATCTTAAGATAATTGTCCTCTAAGTCTAATGACATTTTTTCGTTGCGGCAAAATATACCTCTGCCTGTATTGGCATCAGCTCAATACTATTTTCGTTTTAATTAGTCATACACAAAATTCTTAAATCCTTTAGCTTTATTCAAGTGATTAAGGTCAAATCGTATAGCTTTTACTTTCCAAATTAATTTGAGTTTCTTTTAAACTTAACCGTCTTTCGCAAGGGAGTGTTATCCGCTGAAAACAACACCGCGCAAACACCTGATATAATAGATAATATATATTTTTAATTTATATTGCAAGCAATAGCTAAATAAAAAGTTTTATCGGCATTTTAAAATTTATTATTTTTTAATAATAAATTGACTATTCATTTTTTCTGTATTATCTTATGCTTACTACTGGACATCTCCGCTTTCTTTTAGCCGTAAAAAGCCTTATCCCCAAAATACCTTTGCTTAGAAGTGTTTCTTTTACCGTTTGCAGAGCTAGTTCATGAGTGTTGTGATGGCTGCTTATATGTGCAAGAAAAACATATTTTAAACTATCTCTGCCTGTGGATAGCATTTTAATTTTGGCGATAGCGCTCGCGGCGTCTTCGTTTGCCAAATGTCCCCAACTGCTTGCTACCCATTTCTTGTTGTCATAAGGCCTAAAACTTGAATTCAGCATTATTCTGTTGTAATTTGATTCTAACACTAAAATATTGCTGTTGATTAAATTCCTTATGATTTTGCCGCAGATCATGCCTGTATCCGTTACATAACCTATTTTATATTGTCTCGCGTTCATTTCATGAGAAAAAGTAAATCCGAACGTACGGGAAACATTTTTGTCCCTGTGATAAACCTCAAAAGACTCGACGGCAATATCGCCAATCTTAAAATTTTCATAAAAAGGCATGCTTATATATTCTTCAACCTTTTTGCCATATTTTCTAAAAGCGTCTTCAAAAATATCTTCATGAAGATAAATCGGAATATTATTTTTAAGTAAAAAACCTATACCGGATGCGCTTATGTGATCTGCATGTGCGTGCGTTATTACCGCCGCTGTTAGATTTCGAGGAAATATGCCTAAAGCGGCGAGATTTTCGGTTATATATTTAGCGCTGCATCCGCAGTCAATCAAAACGGTGGCTTTTTCAGTCCAAATTACCGAACAATTGCCGTTTGATCCGCTTGCAAGAATACAAAAACTTAAACTCAAAGCTCTTCCGCTGCCTTTTCTATTACTTTAACTGCCAAGTCAACAGCAGAATTTATATCTTTAATGTTAAAAACAGATGTCGGAGCATGAATGTATCTTGTGGGGATACTTAAAATTCCGGTGAGAACTCCTCTTCTGTTTGTGTATATTATTGCGCCGTCTGTCATACCGCCGTCAATTACATCTATTTGATGAGAAATATTGTTTTTGCGAGCGGTTTCAAGTATAAGTCTGCGTACCTTTTGGGAAACTATTGTTCCTCTGCCGGAGGCTTCTATCATTGTTATGGCAACACCTTTTCCGAGTTTTAGTGCAGAAACTTTTCCTTCAATTCCCGGCATATCGCCGGCTACGGTAGTGTCTATAATAATAGCAAAATCGGGATCTATTCTAAAAGATGAAGTTTTACCTCCTTTTAAACCGACTTCTTCCTGTGCAGTAGCGCATGCGTAAATTTCAACGCCTAAATCTTTTGATTTCGCAAGGGCTTCCATAACTCTTACCATAGCATAGCAGCTTATTCTGTTATCTGCGGCTTTCCCGTAAAAGAAATCGCCGTTTAAAATACCTGCGCTTGGTTCGAAAATTATCTGATCGCCCATATCTATAATTTTCAGCACCTCGTCTTTTGAAGAGAGACCTATATCTATAAACATGTTGCCATATTTAACTGGCCGTTTTGCTTCTTCGGCAGTCATTAGATGCGGCGGTTTTGTGCCGATTATTCCAGTTATATGATCGCCTTTTTTATTTATAATTTCCACAGTTTTTCCGGGAAGGATCGAATCGTTTATTCCGCCGACTTTGATAAAGTATATAAACCCTTTTTCATCGATATGTTTTACAACCATACCCACTTCATCCATATGCGCTGCAATCATTATTTTCTTTTTGCCCTTGCCAGATTTTCCGATAATGTTGCCGAAATTGTCGGTTTCAACACTGTCGCAAACTTTGAAAAGAGCGTCTGTCATAATTCTTGCGACATCTTCTTCATAACCTGAAACTCCGCCGGATAACAGCAAATCTCTAAGCAGTTTTTCCATTTCGTTTCTCCGTTATATTTATACGCACAGCTTTTGAATTGATAAAGCTAAAAAATTCGTCCGACATTCAAAAATATTAAAATTCGCTTTTTCTGTTTTAAGTTTGCCGTAAAGTGTTGTCAGCGCGGATATCGTATCTGTCAATAAAATATTATAATTTGGCGCGGTATAATCTCGCTCTCTAAGACCTGCTCCACTTTTATCCATATCATTTTAAAGACGTCAACGTCCTGACTGTTTTTTCGGCAAGATGAGGAAAAACTAATATCTTTTAGAAGAAACAATTTTGTTTATCGCTTTAATTCTTTCCAAAACAGGCGGATGCGAATATTCCAAAAACACTTTTAATTTGTGAGGATGCAAATTTGACATATTGTCAACTGAAAGTTTCTTTAAAGCATCTATCATAGCTTGCGGTTTTCTGTAAGTTGTCACAGCGTAGGCGTCGGCTTCATACTCGTGCTTCCGTGAAAAATAAGCTGATACCGTTGAGATTATTAAAGAAACAGGTGCATACAGAAATGAGAAAAATATTATTCCGGCATATATGGGCTGCGTCTGCATAAGAAAAGCGTCGTAAAGCCATATCTTATTTATAAAAAGTGAAAAAACAAAGAACATTATCCCGGTTAAAACGAATGAAGAAACCATATATTTTACTATATGTCCAAGTTTAAAATGTCCCATTTCATGCGCTAAAATGCTTGTTAATTCATCTACAGTATGTTTTTGTATAAGAGTATCAAATAAAACTATTCTGCGGAATTTCCCAAATCCCGTGAAAAACGCATTTGATTTTGTCGAGCGTTTTGAACTATCCATTTTGAACAGTCCTTTCATTTTAAAATTTTCTTTTTTTGCATATTCTTCAATAGAATTTTTGAGTTCGCCGTTTTCCAAAGGAGTATATTTGTTAAACAGCGGCATTATGACTACGGGAGCAATAAAAGTTATAAAGAGTTCAAAAGCGACAGCAACCGCGAAAGCGTACAGCCATGCATAATTATAAGCGTTCGCAAAAAGCCATAATACTGCGGCAAAAACAGCAGTCCCGATTACAGCGGTTATAATCCAAGATTTTAACAAATCTGAAATAAAGGTTTTTAAATTCATTTTGTTAAATCCGAAATTTTCTTCTATTACGAATACGGAATAAGCTGAAAAAGGTATTTTTAGAATTTCGGAAGCAAAAAAAATAATGCTGGTAAAAATAAGACCTGTCAGAATAGTTCCAAACCTGAAAGATACGGCTACTGTATTTACGTAATTAAACCCACCTGAGACTATAAAAATAATCTGCGCCGCTGAAAAGAAAGTAGATGAAATTACTGAGAGTTTTGTGTTTGCTTTAAGATATTCTTGGGCTTTTGCATATTTTTCCCTGTCAAAATACCCGTCGAATTCAGAAGGAATATCATTTGAAATATTTTTAACATTAAGCAAATCCGCCGTTGTTTCAATGAGATATACAACAACAATAATAAGAATTATCATAAGAGTGTAAATATTCATATCAAGCTCCTCTAATTATTATACTACTTTTATACTTAACTTAAGTAATGTTTAATGATATAAATGGTATAATGGGATAAATATTTTACGGATTATGAGAAAAGTATGCAATAACGAAAAAACATTGAAAGACGGAATTTTATATTAAAAATAATGGTTTGTGTTATGAATAAAAAAATTAAAAAACATTTTTTTATAACTGTTGAGGGCGGAGAGTGTTCCGGTAAAACTACCCACTCTTTACTTTTAAAAGAGCATCTTGAAGAAAAAGGTTATAAAGTACTGCTTACAAGAGAGCCGGGCGGTACTATTTGTTCAGAAGCTTTAAGACGTATTCTCTTAGATCCAGACTTAAATATTATTTCGTTAAGCGAGCTTTTTCTCTACGAGGCAGCGAGAGCGCAGCACGTTAGAGAACTTATTTTTCCTGCTTTAAAAGACGGAAAAGTTGTAATTTGCGACAGATTTATCGACTCTACCGTCGCGTATCAGGGATACGGAAGAAAATTGAATTTGCAGCTTATAGATAAACTCAACTCGCTTGCATCGTTTGGATTAACGCCGTTTTTAACGATATATCTCGATATCGCATCCTCCGAAGGTTTAAATAAGGTAAAAAAATTAAATAAAGAAATCGACAGGATTGAAAGAGAGTCCGTAGACTTTCATAAGAACGTTAGGAGAGGATATCTCAAACAAGCAAAAAAATATCCTGAACGGATAAAGATTGTTAAAATACAGAGTTCTCCTAAAAATACGCAGATACTGATAAAAAAAATTATAGATGCGGTGTTGTAAATGTTTGAAAATATATTAGGGCAACAAAAAGTAAAAAAAATAATTTCAAATCAGGTAAAAATTGGCAAAGTAGCGCATGCGTATATTTTTATGGGACAAGGCGGCGTAGGAAAGCGACTCGTCGCCGTCGAATTTGCTAAAATTTTAAACTGCGCTGTAAATGATTTCGCTGAGACAGATGCGGGCGCCTGCGGAAAATGCATATCCTGCGAAAAGATAACAAAAAATATTCATCCCGATTTACATTTTATTGATTTTGCCAAACAGACTGAACTTGAGGAAGGAGATATAGAAAAACAGAAAACGCTGAAAATTGAAACTATAAGATATATGCAGAAGGAAATTGCGACAAAAATACGCGAAGGAAAATGGAAGATTTTTATTATAGAACCCGCTGAAAAAATGAATCCTGCCGCCGCAAATTCTCTGCTTAAAACGCTTGAAGAACCGCCTGAAAATACAATTATAATTTTAATTGCAGAGCATAAGGAGACAATACCGCAGACAATAGTTTCGCGTTCGCAGATACTGTTTTTTCAGCCTTTAGAACTGGATGAAATATCAAGTTGGCTTGTGCTAAATCATTCTATGGACGCCGTCAAAGCCCGAGAAATAGCGGAATTGAGCGAAGGATCTGTGGAAAATGCAGAAAAACTCGCCGCTAGAAATAAAAAAGAGAGTGAATCTTTATGGTTTAAACTTAAAACCCGGAATTTTTATATTTCAGATATTTTGGAACTTTCAAAAAGCATTGCACCGAGCGGCGCTTTAGAATGCGTTGACGCACTGATAGCCGAAGCGGGAAAGGATTTCAGAATACATCCTCAAAAAACCGCGTCCGCTCTCGAGCTGTTAAGCGATTCAAGGACTTTACTCCTTAAAAATATAAATCCTCGGACAGTTTTAGATAATTTATTTTTTGATTTGTTAGACTTAAAGAAAATATAAGATACTTAAGGATGCAACGATTATGCCGACTGTTATAGGAGTTATGGTTAGAGAAACTGGAGACAGAGTATATGCTGACATAGGATGCCTTAATTTAAAACTGAGCGACAGGATTATACTTGAAACCGAACACGGAATTGAATTAGGAGTAGTGTGTGAAAAAGAAAAAAATATACCGAAAGGCAGCTGTCCAATAGGCAAAGTCTTAAGAAAAGCCACTGAAGACGACGAAAAAAAACTTGCTGAAAATAAAGGAAAAATTTCAAAAGTATATAATGTATCGGAACAGAAAGTAAACGAACACAAACTCAATATGAAATTGATATGCGTCCGGTATACTTTTGACGGAACGAAACTCTTTGTATATTATACTTCTGAAACGAGAATTGATTTCAGAGAATTTATCAAAGATTTGGGACGTGCTTTAAAGACGAGAATACAGATGATTCAGATAGGCGTGAGGGACGAAGCAAAGATAGTCGGCGGAATAGGAATATGCGGACGAGTTTTATGTTGCCGGAGTTTTTTAAAAGATTTTAATTCTGTAACTATAGATATGGCTAAAGAACAGGGGTTGTCGATAAATACCGCAAAACTTTCAGGGCTTTGTGGGAGACTTATGTGTTGCATTTCTTATGAAAATGACACATACATGTCGATAAAAAAAGAGCTGCCTGAGATAGGAACGACCGTTTTCACGCCTGAAGGCAAAGCAAAAGTTACGGCAATTAATTGTATAAAAAAAGAAGTGACTGTTGACTTCGGCGACAACTCGCTTAAAATTTTTGCAGCAAACCAGATCAACAACGGAAATAAAAGAGAAAGTGAATGAAATTTTATATTACGACGCCGATATATTATGTAAATGATATTCCGCATATAGGACATTCTTATACGACTATAACTTCCGATATTATGGCGAGATGGAAGAGATTAAACGGTTTTGACGTCTTTTTTCTCACTGGAACAGACGAACACGGCGCAAAAATTGCTGCAGCGGCAAAAGAAAGAGAAAAGACACCGCAGGAACTTTGTGATGAAATGAGTGAAAAATTCAGAGAAGCATGGAAACTTTTAAACATTTCATATACAGATTTTATACGAACTACGCAGCGGAGACATTTTGTTTCCGTTGAAAAGATATTCCAGATGTTGTTTGATAAAGGACTTATATTCAAAAAAAAATACGAAGAGCTTTATTGCGTAGGCTGCGAGAGATTTTACGCCCGAAAGGATTTAGATGAAAATGGATGCTGCCATTTTCATAAGACAAAACCCGTATTGCAATCTGAAGAAAATTATTTTTTTAAACTATCGGCTTTTCAAAACGCTCTTTTTGAGAGAATAACAAATCCCAACCATAAGGAATACATAGAAATACAGCCCGAAGAGAGAAGGAACGAAATTATAGGAAAATTGAAACTCGGTCTTGAAGACGTAAGCTTTTCAAGGACCGCTGTTGAGTGGGGCATACCACTTCCTTTTGATAAAAAACAAACCTCATACGTCTGGGTTGACGCGCTGATAAACTATCTGACTGGAATAGGATATACGGAAAATGAAACGAATTTTCAGAAATATTGGCCTGCCGACATACATTTAATGGCTAAAGATATTTTATGGTTTCATTCTGTAATCTGGCCTGCAATTTTGATAGGCGCGGGACTTCCGCTTCCTAAAAGAGTTTATTCTCACGGATTTTTTACTTTGAATGGAAGTAAAATGTCAAAGTCTTTAGGCAATGTTATATCTCCGCAGGAACTTGTTGACAAGTACGGTGTCGACGCCGCAAGATATCTTGTGGTAACTCTTATGCCGTTTGGTCCCGATGGCGATATTTCATGGCAGGGGCTGACGTTGAAATATAATACTGATTTAGCAAATAATATGGGCAATTTAATTTCAAGAACGATAAAAATGACTGAAAAGTATTTTAATCTTCATGTTCCGCAAACCGTTCCTAATCTAGAGCTTGCAAAAAAGGTAGCTGCAATTCTTAAAGAAAATTTTGTTTCGGATATGGACAATATGCGACTTCATAAAGCCGCTGAAACCTTGCAGAGTGCGATTGCGCTTGTAAACAGGCAGATTGAAACAGATGCTCCATGGGAACTCGCAAAAACAGACCTAGATAAACTTGCATCTTGTATTTATGCATATTTGCAGGCGACAGATATTATAGTAATGCACTTGCTTCCGTTTATGCCTACAGTGTCTGAAAAAATATGGCAAATAACAGGTGCGGGCTGCGATATAAATGAGGCGGCGAAAAAATATTTTGAGAATACCGTAATTCCTGAAAACGGATTCTCGATTCCAAATGCACAATTACAATCTCCAGGAATCCTCTTCCCGCGCCTTTTTTAAAATCAAAATAAAACATTCTATTTTAACTGCATTTATTTTCTATTTCGTTACTTTTGACAAAGCTATAGCGATTGGCAAGTCCAGACCAGCAGATACAAGATAATGATTATTCCTATTTTCGTATTATGCCGCAAAAACCGTTTTGCCATATTAGTTGTATTGGAACCAAGAGTGGAGGTTGAGACACAATAAATATGTTGATAGCATCGCAAACCTATATGCGGGATTAGTCGCAATACAGTCGTTAAAGCGATGTTGCCGTAAAGACAAAATTTTAAAATTAAAATAATAAAAAAACTTATAACTCTCTATTGTAATGCATGCAGTGAAAAAAGGCGGGCGAAAAGAAAGTATCTGTAATCCGTAAAGAGAGAGAACACTGCTGTGAAAGTATGAGGTATTGACAAAATTTTAACTGTCCTCGTTATAGCTCTTGTATCGGTGGCTATATGTGTGGAGAAGTGTGCGATTGTATATTATTTTTTAAAAGGACAGTTGACGGTTAACAGTATAGGAAAAATCATAGAAATGTGTTTTGATTGAGGAAACAGGAAATAAGTAAAAGAACGTTAGAGCAGAGCGGAAATAGAGATATTTTATTCATGTAAAAAATTTAAAAAGAGTTCCGAGAGAGAAATACAATCCCGATGGAAAAAAGATTTCGCTGTGATATTTATTTTAAAAATATGATATTAAACCAGTTCGAACTTCATCTGCCGTTGAAAACAAAACAATGTCCTTTGAGAAAAAAGAGAATGTCGCATTTGAGGAATTGAATGAAAGACAACAAAATGATTATTGACACGCATGCCCATATGGCAGACTCAAAATTTGACAGCGACCGAGAAGTCGTGATAAGAAAAGCTTTTAACTGCGGCGTCGGGAAAATTTTTGAAATAGCTTGCGAGATGCGTTATTGGGATAAAGCTTTAGAGCTTTCAAAATGGGACAATGTCTTTTTATCGTTTGGTATTCATCCTATTGAGGCGTGGGAAGCAACGCGACAAGATTACTATAAGCTTCAAACCCTAGTTCAAAATAAAAAATGTATAGCCGTCGGCGAAATAGGTTTAGATTTTCATTATGACTCTTCGTCGCGAAATATTGATATTCAAAAAGAATCTCTTGCGGAACAAATTGATATTGCAACTAAGTATAACAAGGCGATTATCATTCACTGCCGAGATGCCTATGATGAAATAATTAATTTTTTTAGAAAGTATAAGGCTATTCCTAAAGGAGTTATACACTGTTTCTCGGGTACCTCTAAACAAGCAAAAATATTTATTGGAATGGGGTTTTTACTTGGAATTGACGGACCGGTGACATATAAGAAATCAGAGAATTTAAAACAAGTTGTTTCTGAAACTGACGTAAACAAATTATTGGTTGAAACTGACTGTCCGTATCTTGCTCCGCAAAAATACAGAGGACAGAGAAATGAGCCGTCTTATATAGTTGAGACTTTAAAAGAAATTGCAGCGATAAAAAACATATCAATTGACGAGGCAGCGCAGGTGACAACACAAAATGCTCTGAACCTTTTTGGCGTTTAACTTTAAAGCCGTTATTTTGAATATACTCAGTTTGAGATTTGATTAAGGATTATTATTAAAAAAACAGAAGGGCAGACATAGCATATCTGTCGGCATATACGATGAAGATGGCTTATGCTGTTTTCTATTGTCGCCAATGGTTTGATATCATTTTCAACCGGGAGCAAAAAAGAAGTCTGTGGGCATTGTTTTGCAAAAAAAGCGATCTTGACTCAAAAGGAAGCTTGAGTATTATGGCGGACAGCCAAAAGAATGGTAAACACAATCTGTTTTTATTAGACAAAGACGCTGGTTGTTGAATTTCCGATAAATATACACGCTAAAAACCGAATGCGAGAATGTGGTTTGGTGAAGAGAAGAAAATTCTGTACGGATAATAATTAAGAAGATTCTGCGTATGATTACTGTGTTTTTTAGTTGTCAAGTGCAGTTGTCCTCAGGCAAAATCTCCCATAGACATACCTCAAGAAATAGTTGTTTCTGAGAGCCATTCTTTATTTTGGATTAGCGCGACGATAGGTTCCGTTATTGTTATTCTTCTGGAATCGCTTCGTTTCGGCTTTTCCGCAAAGAAAGCAGAGAAAAATGAGGATCATAAGGAATAACCGCTCGTCCCGCGTCCATGTTGTTATTCGCCCAGCGATATCTTATCCGAAAAGTTTGCCAAATGGAGGTCGAAGCTTCCTCAAGTATCACTTTCTCAAAGTCGGGTATGTGCTACCCTCAGACCACCGGTGCTATCAGTGATATTGACGTTCATTTTTCAATGATATATACGTTTGCACACAATATCCCGCAAACGACATTGTGGCAAAAGACTAAATAGCACGCGAGAACTTTATAAATAACGGAGAATTTATATGAATACTGTTTCTTACATTTTCGAAGATAATCTATATTTAAATATAACTAACAGATGTATGATGGCATGTCCATACTGCATAAAGCACAAATGGGCTAACAAATTCAGAGGCAGCGATTTGAAACTTGAAAAAGAGCCGTCCTGTAAAGAGGTTATAGAAACCATAGGAGATCCTAAAAAATACAACGAAGTAATCTTTTGCGGTTACGGTGACTCTTTGGTTAACCTCAAAACAGTGAAAGAGATTTCAAAATGGATAAAAGAAAATGGCGGTAAAGTGAGAATTAACACTGCTGGCCTTGCGAATCGCTATTACGGTAAAAATATTTTGCCTGAATTAAAAGGACTTGTCGACATTATTTCAATAAGTCTGAATGGCTCAAATCCTAAAGAACACAACGAGCTTAATCAGCCTATGTTTAAAGAAGAATCTTTTCATGAAATAGTAAAGTTTGCTGAAGAAGCAAAAAACTATATCCCAGAAGTTGTCATAACCGCTGTAAAATTTCCAGGGTTTGACATCTTAAAAGTCGAAGAAATCGCAAAAGAAATCGGTGTAAAGTTCAGAGCGCGAGCTTATTTAGATAATGAAGACTAGACTTTTTATAAATGTCTTAAAATTATCGTTTATTGCGTTTGGAATTTTAATGTTGTCAAGCGTTTTTTCAGCAATAGCTACCACATTCACACAGGCTTATATCAATGCTGGTGAAATAACTCACACTGTAACGCCTTATAAAAACATATCTTTAAAAACTATTTTGGATAAAAATAATATTGCGCTTAATGATGATGATATAATTTCACATGATATCAATAAACTCATCAAACCTTTGCAGACGGTAAAAATTATTTATGTTACAAAAGAACAGAAAAAAATCATTGAAAATATACCGTTTATAATGACGCAAAGACGCGAATACAATTCAAATTTAAGGAAAGTTGAATTTCAGACAGGCATAGAAAAAAGCATAATAAGAACTGTCAATAAAATTTTTTACAATGGCGTTTTACACGACAAAAACACTATAGATGAACGAGCTGTGGAAAAAGAATGTTGCCGTCTTGTGTTGTTTAACAAAAATGGCACAATAGAGAAGATTTATGATTTATCAAAAGCAAAAAAAATCAAAATGACTGCTACAGCCTACTATCCGGGCGATCCTCTTGCGTGGAAAGACGGAACAGTGACTTTTCTTGGGCAAAAAATGCAGAGAGGTATAGTAGCTGTTGATCCTAAAATTATACCTTTAAAGACACGCTTGTTTATTTCAGGATATGGTTACGGATATGCCGGTGATACGGGAAGCCTTATAAAGGGAAAACGCATAGATTTAGGCGTAAACAATGCAAGAGAAGAGAAACCTTGGATGTTTAAAGATACAATTGTCTACATCTTAGAGAAATCCGACACATATTAATATTAATTACAGATTTGTTAATCACACAGGAGTAAGCGGTTTTGTTGTTTTATACCTACCACTAAGCTTTCTTTATACCTGCCGAGATATCGTCTATAGACAAATATTTTCACTTTGTTACCGCTTTTAGCATAAGCGTCTTCTTTTATAAAAATTCTGCATATAAATATAAATAAATTTTATTCTTTTGCCGAGGGCGGGAGTTGAACCCGCACGCCGCCTAAGCAACTTGAGATTTTGAGTCTCACGTGTCTGCCAGTTCCACCACCTCGGCTTTCAATAACTCAAACTTCATAAACTAAATTATTATTTTATAACAAAAAATCCATCTCTGGCTAACCATCACTTTGCTAATCGCACTCTTTTAGAGCATTCAATTGTCTTAACACAGCGTTCTTACTAAATTGCCCATACTATTCATAATTGAATTTTTTGCGTATAAGCATTAACTTATCTTATCTATTTTCCGACTGTCTGAAAGGTACGGTTTGTTTGCAACTGCAAATAACAAATTTTAAATTTATCAAATTGACAATCTTTTTATAAACGGACTTACAAAGTAAACTTAAAGATGAATTAAAACAGTAAAAAAACATACAAGTTCTATATTTAAGAAATCATTAAAAATTTTTACACTACATATTTTATCACTTACAAGTGACAATAATCGTAAATCTGCAAATATAATACTTTAAATATCTCGACATCTTGCTTGAAAAAAAGGCGCATCAAATTCTCTTAACGTAAAAATTTGTTTTAATTGTTTTTGCTTCCATTGATATTGCTGTTGATTTTGTTAAAAAGTACAATATGACACAAGCTGTAATGTATAAATGTGTGTTTGAATTACTAAAACCGCCGGGGCATAAAGAAAGATTTATAATAAAACAAACCAAATATCTATCTTTAAAAAACATTATGTTTAACTTTTGAACTGTAAAAATATTTTTGCATGCATCTGCCAATAAATTCAGCATGCACGTATTTTTCAGATATTCGGCAATAGCAAGCGTAGCAGAGATAAACGTCATTACAAGGTAAAATAAAACCGTTGGTATCACTAATTCTTTGATATTAGCGACTGTTTTCTTTAAGTAACTAATAAATTAAACAATTTATTGTTCTTTTATCTCCTATACCTAGTAATTCTACTACTTTTTACTTTAAAAAGAAAGCCTTTTTTTCAAACTTCTTCACTTTGACAACATTCATATTTTCTTATCAAAGTCAAGCCGCATAAATACAATAAGACTGTCTTTGAAGCATATTTTGCCGATTACATCAAAATCCTATTGTCACCCAGAAAATAATTTGTGATATTTAGTTAGAAATTTCCGTAATATAGCTAACCAAAATATTTCTCTTAAAGGTATTTTTCTGCTTTGAAATGAAGATGCCCTGTAAGTTTTTCTTTACTTTATAGGAAATGCACCCTCTTTGTGATGTTAGGTTTTTAAAGTATTTATTTGAGTGCTATTAACAATGGAACTTCTCCGCATTCTGAAAACAAATGACAGTTAATGCATTCGCTCCATATTTTATGAGGGAGAGTTTCCTTAGGAATTATTTCGTAACCCATCTTCATAAAAAATTTAGGTTTAAAACTCAAGGCAAAAACTCTGCTTACTCCCAAATTTTTGGCATTTTCTTGAAGTTTTTCAACTATCTTTCTGCCAAACCCTCGTCCTTTATATTTATCTAACACTGCTAAAGCTTTTACTTCCGCCAAATTTTCCCACGAAACGTGCAATGCACCACAGGCAACTACTTTACCCTCATCTTCAAGAACGACAAACTCTTGAATATTTTCATATATCGCACTTAAAGATCTGTGCAACATCTCTCTATTATTTGCGTGATATTCAACAATTTTATGTATTTCCTTTACGTCCATAACTCTTGCTGGTCGTATATTCATTTTATCCTCTTAAGTCGTTGTCATGCTGAACAAAATCAGTTTGGAATACTCAAGACTTTAATACCTTTGAGCAACTGTTGTTGTAAAAAAAACACGGCAATTTCTTAATTGAGTTCCAAATTAAGTTTGTTTGGTATGACTGAAAAATTTATAGATTATTTTATAAAATCGTATCCTGCTTGAATTGCTTTTTTGTTTACTTCAATAAGCTGTGGTTTTGAAGAAAATATCTTCTCGCACGCGGATAGCACGCTTTCTAAAATGAGTCCTTTCTCATCAGTGTTTTGTCTTTCTGGAATATTAAGTCGCTGTACTTCAAGAGCTTTTATCAACGTCCCCACTGCAACCGTGTTTGCAGCTTTCAAATTCTTAATTTCTTTATCTGCAATATCAGTTGCAGGAATAAAATAAGGTTTTACTTTATATTCCGTATTCTGTGGTATGATTGAGGAATTTGCAATTATTACAGCGTCGCCGGCTAGCCTCGACATAAACTTGTTTAGTGACGGCTCGTTCAACGCTATAAGGGCGTTTGGGTTAAAAGCAAGAGGGGAACCTATTTCATCACTTGATACGACAACTGTAGAATTTGCCGTGCCGCCACGCATTTCAGCTCCGTAAGATGGGAACCACGTCGTATGTAATCCCTGTTCTACTGCCGCCTGTGCGATTAAAGTTCCGGCTAGAAGAACACCTTGCCCGCCAAAACCGGCTATTATTATTTCATTTTGCATCTTAAATACCCTATTTTCTTTATAGTATTTATTATTGAAAAATACTTTAGTATGGTACGATATATTGTCTATTTTGTCAATTATTATTCTAAATCCCGCCTATAATAATTCCTTGACATAATTTAATGTTAGTGCTACAATATTGGCACTGTGATGGCATAAGTGCTAAGATTGATTGATTGCTAAAATAACTTTTAAGAGGGTGAAGTGCGACATATAGCGTTAGAGGTTTTCAAAGAAAGAAAAGCTAAAATATTAAGTGCCGTTATACATCGTTACATCAAAACCGGAAAACCTGTGGGATCAAACGTTTTAATAAAAGAATATAACTTTCTTCTTTCTCCGTCGGCTGTCAGAAGTTTAATGGCGGAACTTGAAGAAGATGGATATTTAACGCATCCGTATACTTCCGCAGGACGCATTCCCACCGACAAAGGTTATAGATCTTATGTTGACAATCTTGCCAAACTTCAGACTTGTGCCATTGAAGAAGAAGAAAGAATAAGGAGAGAATATGAGCAAAAACACAATGAAATAGAAAAGATTCTCTCGGAAACTTCTCGGATTTTGTCAGGACTTTCTCAGTATACGGGTTTCGTTGTGGCTCCTAAAGCGCAGTATGACAAAATAAAAAATATTGAACTTGTACAGATTTCAAAAGACGAACTTTTAGTTATATTGCTTACTCAAAGTGGCATGGTAAAACATAAAAAAGTAGAAGCTTCTCTTACATACGAGCGACTGAACAAGTTAAAAATTTTTTTAAACGAAAAGTTAAGAGGCATATCGGTTGCGCAGGCAAATAAAAAAATCATTTCAGAAATACGAGATTATAGAGAAACCGAAACCGAGATTTTAAAAATTGTGGAAAAAATAAGCGATGCTTTTTACAACATACAGGATGATATTTATATAGACGGCACGTCAAACGTAATTGCTATTCCTGATTTTAATGATTTTGAACCTGTAAAACTGCTGATAAAATTTAATGAAGATAAAGAAAAGTTTATGGAGATAATAAACAAAGATTTTAACAGTAGAGGAATAAATGTAAAAATAGGTTCGGAAAATACACTTGATGGGCTTAAAGATTTAAGTATGATAACGACAGTTTATAAAAATGGTGACCGTGCGGTGGGTGTTTTAGGAATTATCGGACCGAAACGCATGGAGTATGAAAAAATGATATCGCTCGTAAATCGCATCTCTGAAATGTTAAACATGTTTTTTAAAGAAATGAGATGAATAAAATACTTGCTGCATGCGTCCGCAATTATTGATACGGGCAGCGATTGAGGAGGTCTATTTTGGAAAATAAAGAACAGAAAATTATAAACGAGCAAAAAATGCACAATTGCGACTGCAATAAAGCAAGAGATGAAAAAATTTCTGAGCTTGAAATTCTAAAACAGTCAATTGAAGAGAAAGAGAAGCAGGTGCAGGATTATTATGATCAGATTTTAAGACTCAAAGCCGATTTTGAAAATTACAGAAGGCGTTCTGAAAAAGAGAAAAAAGATTACTTGGAATGGGGAAAAGAAAAAATCCTTCTTAAACAGATTGGCATTAACGACGTTTTACAGCAGGCTTTAAAAAGTGCAAAATCAGGAAACAATGTAGAAAGTATAGTTCTTGGTCTTGAAATGATAAGCAAAGAATTTTCAAAAATGCTGGAAGAAGAAGACGTCGAAGAAATACAATGCGAAAATTTTGATCCGAATATATGCGAAGCTTTAGACTATGCCGAAAGTGAAGAAGAGGACGGAAAAATTTTAGAGGTTTACCAAAAAGGGTATAAGATGAACGGGAAGTTAGTGAGAGCGGCAAAAGTTAAAGTAGCAAAAAATAATAAAGATAAAATGGACGATAAAAAATAAAAAAACCGGTGTCTGTGATTAAAAAATCGGCAATTCTTATATAAATGTGCTTATTCATTTTGTAGAAAAAAATAAACAGATTAAATAATTTAATGTAGGGGGGCTATTATGGCAAAGATTATAGGTATAGACTTAGGAACATCAAATTCTGCTGCAGCTGTTATGGAGGGGGGGAAAACTACTCTTGTTCCTTCAGCTGAAGGAACAACATTAGGAGGCAAGGCATTTCCGTCTTATGTTGCTTTTACAAAAGATGGACAGCTTTTAGTCGGCGAGCCTGCAAGAAGACAGGCGGTTACGAATCCGGAAGGGACAATAAGCACTTTCAAAAGAAAAATGGGAACGGATTATAAATACAAAGTTAGTGGCAAAGAATTTACCCCGCAGCAGCTTTCGGCTTTTATTCTTCAAAAGATTAAAAAGGATGCGGAGGCTTATTTAGGTGAGACGATAACAAAAGCCGTTATCACTGTTCCCGCTTATTTTAATGACAATCAGAGACAAGCTACAAAAGATGCAGGTGCAATTGCCGGTCTTGAAGTTGTGAGACTCGTCAATGAACCTACGGCGGCATCGCTTGCCTACGGCATAGACAAAGTCGGCAAAGAGCAGAAAATATTGGTCTTTGATCTTGGCGGCGGAACACTTGACGTAACGATTATGGAAATGGGCGCTGAGGGTACGTTCGAAGTTCTTTCAACTTCAGGCGATACGCAGCTTGGCGGAACCGATATGGACAATGCTTTAATTGACTATATTGCAGGAGATTTCAAGAAGACAAACGGTATAGATTTACGCAATGATAAAATGGCGGTTCAACGTTTAAAAGAAGCCGCGGAGAAGGCAAAAATTGAACTTTCAAACGTTTTGGAGACTGATATCAATCTTCCGTTTATTACGGCTGATGCATCAGGACCTAAACATTTAGCGATGAAATTTACAAGAGCGACGCTTGAAAATCTTGTAAGACCTATCGTTGAAAGATGTAGGACGTCAATCGATCAGGCAATAAGAGATGCAAAACTCGCGGCTGAAACGGTTACAAAAATAATTTTGGTCGGCGGACCTACTAGAATGCCTATCGTTCAGAAATTCGTTGAAGACCACGTCGGCAAAAAGTCGGAACGCGGAATCGATCCTATGGAATGCGTATGCTTTGGAGCAGCTGTTCAAGCAGCCGTGCTGACAGGCGACGTCAAAGATATTCTTCTTTTAGACGTTACTCCGCTTACGCTTGGACTCGAAACCATGGGCGGCGTGAGAACTTCTTTGATAGATAGAAATACCACTGTTCCTGCAAAACGTTCCCAGATATTCTCAACAGCTGCTGACAACCAACCGAGCGTTGAAATTAATGTTCTTCAAGGCGAGAGACCTATGGCAAAAGACAATTTATCACTCGGCAGGTTTATGCTTGACGGAATACCGCCTGCGCCCAGAGGAATCCCTCAGATTGAAGTTACTTTTGATATAGATGCAAACGGCATTTTGCATGTTTCAGCGAAAGACAAAGGAACAGGCAAGGAGCAATCTATTAAAATATCGTCGTCAACAAAACTTTCAAAAGATGATATAGATAAATATGTAAAAGAAGCGGAACAATACGCTTCCGAAGATGCAAAACATAAAGAAGAAATTGAAATAAAAAACGAAGCTGATAATCTCGTTTATTCAGTTGAAAAAAGTCTAAAAGATCACGGCGATAAAATTTCTTCCGATGAGAGACTTGCGATAGAACAAGCGCTAACTGCGGCAAAAGAAGCCTTAAAAGGCAGCGATGTTGCGGCAATTAAATCTACAAAAGAGACATTGACAACAGCTTCGCACAAACTTGCCGAAGCAGTATATAAAGCTTCACAAACACAGAATTCCCAAGACGTAGCGCAAGGGAACCAGCAAGGGCAGCCTCAAGGCGATACACAGCAAGCTGCCTGTAACGGAGAGAAAGTGGTTGACGCTGAAGTTGTGGACGATAAAAACAAATAAATATAAATTCATATTTTCCTTTTTTCTAGAGAGAGGAAAAAGTGAGGTCGGAAAAAATCTTTAAAATAAAGAAAAAGAAAATGTCAGCTACTTTTAAAAAGTTCAGCTTTTCCAGCGCTGCAAAAAAATGATATTTCCTGCTGTGCTTTCAACTCTAAGTGAAGATGATGGAAAGTAGTAAAATTAATAAAAATTTGTATCGTTTGTCATATCTTGCTCGCAAAAATTCAACTGCAGTTGAAAAATTAAACTTGAAATATTTTACGAGATGAACAAACAGATTGTTACTTTCGCAAACGGCGTTAAATAGATAATTATATTGCGGATTTTATTTGTCTTGCAAAAAAGTTAATTATTGAAATAGACGGTGGAAGCATGATAAATTAGTTGCAGATAAACTGAGTTTTTAGAAAAAGAAGGTTTTAGAGTAATTCATTTTGGAAGTAAAGAAATACTAAAGAGTTTGGTAGGAGTTTATGATGTGATTATTGAGAATGTCAACTAGATAACCGCACACTCTCCCATTTTATTTAAGAGAAACAGAATTTTAAAGTTATAAGATGAAATATTAAATAATTTTAGATATTTGAAATTTATTTATACGGAACCAAATGGATAAAATAGTACATCTTTCTTCTTTTTCTTTTTCTATCTCGAGGGGTATAATAGCAATAAAAGAGAGAAAATAAATTGGACTGATTACAAATTGTGTAACTGCTTGAAATATAAGTTGAGGAATTAATTGAGGAAAAAAACAAAATGAAACGCGATTATTACGAAGTGCTTGGAATCAGTAAAACCGCTTCTGCAGATGAAATCAAATCTGCATACAGAAAGCTGGCTTTGAAATACCATCCTGATAAAAACCAAGGCAATAAAGAAACCGAAGAAAAGTTTAAAGAGATAAACGAAGCTTACGAAATACTTTCCGACGCCCAGAAAAAACAACGATACGATACTTTTGGACACGATGCAACCGGCGGAATGCCCGGCGGCGGAAATCCTTTTGACGGACAAGGTGGCTATACGCAGTACAGCGGAGAAAGTGTGGGCGATATTTTCGGCGATATTTTTAGCAATATTTTTAGCGGCGGTTCCGCCGGACGCAGTAAAGCCTATCAAAGACGTGGTGAAGATTTACGCTATGATATAGAAGTTTCTTATCTTGATGCAATGAAGGGAACAGAAATTTCCATTGATGTACCTAAAAAAGAAACCTGTTCCGTCTGCAACGGGACCGGCAGCAGAGATGGTTCTGCACCAAAACAATGTACGAGGTGTAAAGGTAAAGGTCAGGTAAAATTTTCACAGGGTTTTTTCTCGCTCAGTCAGGAATGTCCACAATGTAAAGGTGAAGGAGCTATCATAAGTAATCCGTGCCCCGAATGTAAAGGTGTAGGTGCTGTAAGAAAGAGAAGGTCTATTAAGGTTAGAGTTCCAGCGGGTGTCGACGAAGGTGTTTCTTTGAAAGTCGCAGGTTCCGGCAATGCCGGTTATAATGGATCCCCAGCGGGCGACTTATACGTTATAGTGCATATGAAACAAATCGCAGGTTTTAAAAGAAACGGTGACGATTTACACACGGAAATTTCTATTTCTTTTTCGCAAGCAGCAATGGGAATTGAATATAAGGTGCCTGTCGTAGAAGGGTATGTGAAAGTAAAAATTCCGCCATCGACGCAGCCCGGAACCACTTTAAGAGTGCGAGAGCAGGGATTTCCTAAACTTGGCAGAAAAAACAGGGGAGACCTTTATGTTAAAATAAATATTTCTGTTCCTAAATCTATGAGTGACGCGCAGAAACGCGCACTTTTTGAATATGCAAAATCTATGGGCGAAATTTCAAAAGACGCTAAATATCAAAGTGAAAATTTTTTTAAGAAGATATATGGTAAGATAAAAAAAAAGAACCAACAACAAAAGAAAGAAAAATCCGAGCGAGTAAATTGGTGCAACTTTGGGGAACTGCTCAAACGATGAATTGTTTAAAAGATATCGTGAAAGAACAGGAAGATATTAACTGTTAGCGGAGTTTTGCAGCAGTTGTTTAACGAATATTTTGGGCGAGTTAGTAACGAGAAAATGGACTAGAAATGTCGTATTAATGTCAGAGTTGATTATATGATTTGGGCGAAGCTGCAGGAGCGGTCAAATAGGAAATAAGTATCATTAACGACGATGTGTTGGGATGTAATTGAAGAACAAATTCTTAAATACAAAAGTAAGAAATGTGTCAGTGCGGGAAGCCAGACGAATAAGCGTCAGCCGCAAGAGATAAGTATTTAATATGCAAAAATGTTAATAAAAATTCTTATGCTGTTCTTTCTGATAGGATAGAAATGAAAAGGTTAATAGCCTTGTTATTGATAGTAAGTTTACCACAACCTGCGATTAAGCTTGTAATTAAGAACAATGATAATATTCTTTTCATGATTTTTTTGTGGTTATTTTTTTGGATAACCTAATTGCGAACTTTTCCTCTTCACAAAAATGGCATGCGGACACACGACCGTCCGCCGACCTGCCGAACATATAAAGAGCAAGAACATAGCGGCAAAGCGCCATATGGCAATTTTAGCGCATGGATTGCCCTGTTTTTATGTATTAAATTTTATCATTATGTCGCCCCCACTTCTGCCAATGTTTAAGTCTTCAATTACACCAGCGCCAACACTAATGTTACCACCTGCGCCGAAAGAACTAATCCAAATCTGCCTTCTAATGTTGTGCCTTCTTCTTGGATTTCTTGATATTTCCATACGATTAATACAGATAACTCAATTCTAAAATTATGCTTTGAATGATTTTATTTATGTCCTTACGCTTTTTATTATATCTTATAGCATTTATATAGGTTGTTTGATTGCGCCGTATCTTATAGCATTTTTAAGTTGTGCTATGAGAGGGAAAATCTTTATGTTTATTACCCTCGTCCTGATTTAAAAACTTTGACTAAACTTTAAATTGATAATTCCGAATTTGGTAAGCTTGGTTATAGAACTTGTTGTTATTAGCATTATTATCATAATTGGTGGTGTGATTTTAGAACTGATGAAGCTGTTTTAACAGAAGTTTCTTACATTGTTAGCAATGTTTTCCATTTGGAAAGTGAAGAGAGGAGATACAGAATTTTACAGATTTCTCTATATGCTTAAAAAAGGAATAATAACTCGCCTGAAATTTATTATTGGTCAGCTGATGAAAAAATTAGGAATATCTAAGAAATAAAATGAAAGAGATATATGTATATGTCTGATATTTGGTTGTGGCAAATCTTCCAATAATGGAAATCCTGCGGATACTATTGTTGAAAAAAAAGAAGCGAAGGCGTTCCAAAGCCGACACTAGAACCAACGTTACAGCCTTCACAGAAAGAAACTGTTCCAAATCCGCCCGCTAATGGTAAGCCTTCTTCCTCTTGTGTTGTTCGGTATGGATACTTTCCTGTTAGTAATATCGGTAATCCTTTTTTTTACTTTTTTTAATATTTTGCTTTATATCTTCATTCTCGTTTTTGCGTCTTATTGTATTTATAAGTTGTAGGGACATGCAAAATCTAAATTTTTTGAACCTGAAGAATTGCATGTGGATATTCCTATACCCACTTTTAAAAAAACTGTTAATATTGCTATTTATAGCGTTGAAATATTTGGTTTTAAAAGTTGTTATTGGGATTGTCCAAATGGTTATTGAGTTGACGATAATACATATAAACGGGTTGAAGAGGAACCTGTTTTAAATGAAGAGGTTAGTGATTTTTCTCGTTTTAGACATCTTTATGAACCTAAAAAACCTAATCCGTAAAAAGGAGATATAATACCTGAAATTCCTGAAATCTCCGATAATTTGGTTGATGAAAAAATTAGGAATGTCTAAGTAATAGAATGAAAAAGATTATATGTATATTTTTGGTGTCTGGTTGTCAGCCAAAAGAACAAATTGTTCATAAAGATTTATCTGCTGACTTACCTGCTGAACCTGCTGGCAATTCTGTTATCAGTGCTGATAATAATCTTGCTAGTGATGAGCCTAAGCTGCCAGAGTCTACAGCTTTGGGGTAGTATAAAAAGCCGCTTAATATAATTGGGATTACTTTGGTTATAGTTTATTGTACTTTATTATTTAAAAGGTAAATTTGAAAGAAAGTTACCACCTGTCAAAGAATTAAGTACGGATAAAAACGAGGACACGTCTTTGATAATAGACACAGAACCAGACCCAGCAGAAAATGAAGTAGATCCAGAACAAGCAGAACGTGAAAGAGGATAAAAAAATTGATTTTTGTATACCTCTCTTATAATCAATTTCAGACATGTCCTGTTCGTTTCGACGCTAGGCGGAAATACCTCTATCATTTTGAAATGAGCAACAAAAGGATTGTTTTTCGTATGGTTTATAAAAGAATGAAATCTCTTGGCTATTTTGATACTGATTCCGAACTCATACTAGATTTTTTGCCTCTTAGAAGTTAGGAGTTTAACAATATAAGAGAACGTGCAAAACTTATGGGTCGTTTTTAGAAACAATACTTAGCTACTCTAATTTTAAATTAAATATGTAATTTGTAAAGCATATATATGTTGTCTAAAAGGAAACAAGGCGAGGTCGTCGCTTCGCTATGCGTTAAATGAAGAAACTATAAAGAATTAACCGCTCGGATTGTAATATCACAAGCCGTCGAGCCGTCAAGTTGTTATGCAATAAACGGAAACAATATGTTACCAAAAGACATACAGCAATATATCAATAATGGAATAAAACTAATCGGAGTATTTAATGGAGGAGCGTTTATCGCAACAGGAAAAGAAGAGATTAAGCAAGCGTACACAAATGATACTAAAGAAATAGAAGCTCTTATTAGATTTAGAGTAGCTTTTCATCTCGTTTTAAAAGCAAATTACTGAGATACTTATAATCAGAAAAGCTAACTTTTTCATTATTAAAAACCAACTTATCTCAATCAGAAAAAGTTCTATTTCTTTCATAAGAACTATTTAATGCAAGAAAAACTAAGGAGATGTTATTTTTCATTCTTTAATCCTTTAAATATTTACATATGGAAATACGCGCCAATTTATCATCTAACATCGCCGAATCACAAAAGACATCGACCAACTTTCTCATCAGCATCAGCATTAGTGACATTGAGACTAGCACAATCGTCACCGTACTCAACTTTTTCACGACCAGCAGCTCCCGCTCTAGTGCAGATATAGTGTTGCTGCTGTTGCTCTTCGCTTAGTTTTTTGTGTTGTGCTTCTTTACTTTTCTGCTGACACAACGAGAGCATTCTTCTGTCGCAGCTGATCAACATTCTTAAACGATATTTTGATTTTTTATTCAGTCGTCGCTTTATCTAAGCACGATTCCGTATATTGAAAAAACTTGTTTATTTTGTATATAATAATGAACAAACTTTGCTTTGCGTACAATTGCGTGAGGCTAAATCCCAAAAAAACAGAGTTTTTACAAAGATAAAACCCTTAAGGGAATTCCAAAAAGGAGGTGTAAAATATGAATTATGAGATCACTTTTATTGTTTCTCCCGACCTACCGACAGAAAAAGTTGAAGAACTCACCGCAAAAGTAGCAAAAATCATTGAAGATTTGAAAGGGACTGTTAAAACGATACAGCAGCTTGGAAAAAAAAGATTTGCTTATCCCATCAATAAACTCCGTGAAGGAAGCTATGTCTATATAGAACTCAGCGGTGATGGCGAAACGGTCAATGCAGTTGAAAGCTTTTTTAAATTTAACGATTCAATTATAAGATTTTTGACGGTTAAGGTTGAAAAGAAGAAAGTTATTGCAAAACCGACTGTGAAAGCAGAATCACAAGTAGAAGCGACGGAAGTGGAAAAGTTACAACAAGCAACGGAGGTAAAGCAAAATGAACCAGCAACAGAACAGTCTCCGCTTACCTGATCAAAACAATGTTATTATGGTGGGCAGACTTACAAGAGATCCCGAATTGAGACGCACAGGTACGGGAAAAGCAGTTTGCTCGTTTGATATAGCTATTGGTAGGAGAATAAAAGATGCCGATACAGGCGAATGGAAAGACGCCGATCCGACATTTGTTCCCATTATTGTCTGGGGTGATCAAGCGGAGAGATGCGGAGAGCGCTTAAAAAAGGGAGTTCCAGTGCATGTAGAGGGAAGACTTCAGAGTAATAAATGGGAGGGGAACGATGGAACTAAAAGAAGTCGCTTAGAAGTCGTGGCTTCAAGAGTACAGTTCCTTTTTATAGTAAGGCAGGAATCAGTGCCGATAGATGCAAAACCTGTTGACAGTATAAATGAATCGCAAGGACAGTCTGATAATATAAATAATGATAACGATGAAATACCGTTTTAAACGACGGGAGGAAAAAATATGGCATTTACGAGAAAACACGTGGGACCGGCAAAACCTCAAAGTCCTTCGGCTGGTGGGCGAGAACGTCCCGGCGGAAAGTTCAGAAGAGGTGGACCAATAAAGAAAAAAGTTTGTCGTTTCTGTGCTGATAAAATTGAGATAGATTATAAAAACGTAAGTCTGCTTCGCACGTTTGTAACCGACAAAGGAAAAATACTTTCAGGGCGCATAACTGGCACGTGCGCAAAACATCAGAGAGAACTTGATAGGGCAATTAAAAGAGCAAGAATGATTGCGCTTTTACCTTTTACGGTAAATTGACGGCTTGTGTCTGCAAGTAAACTGGATTTACGATACGTAGCGGAGGAAAAAATGAAAGTTATACTGAAGTCTGATATCACTAATATCGGACGGCAGGGCGAAATAAAAGATGTTATGGCGGGATTTGCGAGAAATTATCTTATTCCTCAGAATCTTGTTATGGAGGCCAACGCCCAAAATCTTAAAATCTGGGAAAGAGAAAAAGTAAAGCTGGCAAAACGCAGAGAAGAAATAATTAATACGGCAAAAGAAGTTGCTTCTAAGATGGAAGCTTTAGAATTTGCCGTAAAAGTAAAAATCGGAGAGAACGGCAAAATTTTTGGGTCGATAACGCCTGCAAATTTGATAAAGATTTTTGAAGATAACGGGTTTAAAGTAAATAAGCGCGATATTCTTCTTTCAAATAACATAAAAGAAATTGGGAAATACGAAATAAATGTGAGACTTCATCCGGAAGTCACCACAAAAATAAGACTTTCTGTTATAAACGAGAAAGAATAATTTTATATTGGCAAACAAGCCAAAATTTACAACTTTTTAATAAGAAAAATGGCAAAACCAACTAAAAGAATTCCACCACAGGCTATAGGTGCAGAAATGGCCGTATTAGGCGCAATGCTCATAGAAAAAGAAGCCATTTTGAAAGTTGTGGATATAATAGATGAAAATGACTTTTATAAAGATATACATAAACAAATCTTTTCAGCAATTAGTGATATTTATTTTGAAAACCAGCCGGCCGACTTACTCACGGTCTCAGAGGCTTTGAAAAAGAAAGATATGTTTTCCAAAATCGGAGGCACACATTATCTTACAACATTGGTTGATTCCGTACAGACTGCCGCGAGTGTAGAATGGCATGCTTCAATTATACGCGAAAAATCAGTTTTAAGACAGCTTATTAACATAAGTTCTGAAATAGCAGATGATGCTTTTGGAGAACAAGACTATCCAGATAAAATATTGGATAAATCGCAGACAGCTTTATTTAATATCTCATATCAGAGATGGAAAAAAGGTTTTTCAAGCGTTTCTAAGCTAGTAACCCCTATGCTTAAAAAACTTGAAAAACTACATTCCGATCCAAAAGAAATTTCGGGGCTTTCGACAGGTTTTGCCGATTTTGATTCCAAAACAACCGGACTTCATCCGGCGGAGCTCATAATTATAGCAGCGCGTCCGTCTATGGGTAAAACTGCCCTTGCCTTAAATATCATAGAACATGTGGCTGTTGTAAAAAAGAAACCTGTCGGTATTTTTTCACTCGAAATGAAACAGGAAGCGTTAATGATTAGATTTCTTGCTTCTTTAGCAAGAGTTAATATCGGTAGGTTAAGAAATGGACAATATAACAGCACAGATTGGCCTAAACTTACAGGTGCAGCGGAAAAAATTGCCAAAGCTCCTATTTTTGTTGACGACGATTCTAATATAAACGTCGTAGGACTCAGAATAAGAGCAAAAAAGCTTGCAACGGAACTTAAAGCAAAAAACAATCCGCTTGCTTTGATAGTAATAGACTATATTCAATTTATAGACGGTTCAGGTAGAAAATTTGAGTCCCGTCAACAGGAAGTTTCTGATATTTCCAGATCTCTTAAAGCCTTAGCAAAAGATTTAGATATACCGGTTGTCGTCTTATCGCAGCTTTCAAGGAGAACGGAAGACAGAGGAAGAAAAGATAATAGACCGCAGCTTTCTGATTTAAGAGATTCCGGTGCAATCGAACAAGATGCCGATGTGGTTGCAATGCTTTATAGAGAAGGCTATTACAACAGAGAAGATCCCGATATACAAAAAAAAGCCACACTTATAATAGGTAAACAGAGAAATGGACCAACAGGCGACGTGAACTTGATTTTTGAAGGCGAATATACAAAGTTTTCCGATGAATCTAAAATACAGATGCAGGATGATCATCAATGAAAAAGCAATTGCCTCCTGTAGTACTAGTAACCGTAAAAAACAAGACGAAACAAACAGTTTTTTTCAGACAGAATTGGATTGAAATTGACAAAAGCGATTTTCATTTTAATTTAAAAAAAATAAAAGAGTATATTGCAAAAGACACTAAAATTATGCTCGTTATAAAAGCCAATGCCTACGGGCATGGCGGAATTGTACTTGCAAAAGAAGCGCAAAAAGCCGGAGTATCTTGGCTCGGCGTTTCTTCGCTTGAAGAAGGAATACAGCTTAGAGAAGCTGGTATAAAAACTAATATTTTGATTTTAGGAAATATTTTTCCTTTTGAAAATTTTCAGGTTGCGGTAGCTCATTCTCTGACTCCCACAATTTCTAAGATATCAGAACTCATAGCTTTAGAAGATCTAGCAGTAAGATTAAATAAAAAAATTAATTTTCATTTAAAGATAGATACCGGTATGGGAAGAATCGGCGCTATACCAGAGGCTGCGTATCCCATACTGCAAAAAATTCCGCAAATGTCCAAAATAGACATGACCGGTATGTTCACTCATTTTCCCGTCGCAGATATTGACTCTGTTTTTACGCAATCGCAGCTAAATATTTTTACGAAGATTATTAAATTTGCACGCACAAATCTCGGACTAGAATTTGTTGCGCACGCCGCAAACTCGGCGGCATTGTTTAAAAACAAGCGCACGCATCTCGATATGGTGCGTCCAGGGTTAAGCGTTTACGGACTTACGCCTTTTAAACATGCAGAGAGATTGTTAAAACTTAAACCCGTTCTCTCATGGAAAACAAAAATAACGTTTTTAAAGAGAGTCCAAGCTGGTTTTTGCGTGAGTTACGGAAGGACTTTTGTTACAAACAGAGCTTCTGTTATTGCCACGATTCCCGTAGGATATGCTGACGGCTATAATAGGTTGTTGTCTAATAAAGGCGACGTCTTGGTGTGTGGAAAACGCTGTCCGATTGCGGGAAGAATTACAATGGATATGACAATGATAGATGTAACCGACGTAAAAGGCGTTGCACTCGGAGACGAAGTAGTTTTGATAGGATCTCAAGGGAAAGAACAGATAAAAGTTGACGAGCTTGCAAAAATACAAAATACGGTAAATTATGAAGTTATATGTGCTATATCTGTGCGAGTGCCGAGAATTGTTGTTTAATAAAAACTGATTAACTATTTTACGTATTGCTTCACATTACGTCAGTTCGGAAACAAACATGTGGTAATTAGCGTGGACCAATCATTAGAGCCTTAGAAGTCTTTGCTTGACCAATCCGAGTATTAGGGAAGGCACTAATTTTTTGTCTACTTATGTGCGTTATCCCAGGTTGCAAGAGACTAATGGGAATTAATACTGTAAGAGAAATAATCTAAGAAGAGATGAGAGAAGTTAAAACAAAAAAATAATCTCTGTTTTTAACTATATATTAAATGTTAGTTGGAAATTTTTTGGTCCCATATTGTTGGCGATGGCATATTAATCGCTATACGGAATACCGACAGGGAACCTCTCGTAAGGGAAAAAAGATACAGCCGCCAATGTCAGCACAAAAACCGCCGATAAAGGCAATAGACTAGAGGTAGGCAAAAAGTTAGGTATAATAATTAATGCCGTGAGACCTTAACAATCAACTAACAAATGTAGTTCTTAGCATGAGACAAAGCAAGAAACGTACAGCAAACGCGGTGACTTTTATATCAAGGTGGAGTACTGCAATATGTTATTCAAAAATAGAAAGGGAAATGGAAAAAAAATATATGCGAGGAATTAGCAGAGATACGGCAGAAGTTAAAAGTCTCCAAAGGTAGAACGTTAACACAACGAGCAGAAACGGTATAGCAGCGACAATCCTCATATACTCGCATTCCACCATTCAAACAGGTAAAATCTTTCATTATGTCCGGGCAATGCAGTAGTTTTATGCAAATTTATCAGTTGCATATTAAAAGGGAATACGATAAAATTTATAAAAACAAAACTTTCTAAGATGAAAATAAGCAAAATGATACCATCTAAAATTTTTGTTCCGTCGTTAGAGGGACTAGGAAAAGCAGTTTTAATGACAGCGGAGACAATTTTATGGATATTCAAAGGCAGCATACCCGTAAAAAACACTATTTCACAAATGGTTGAAATTGGATGGCGCTCTATTCCCATAATAACGCTCACATCTTTTTTTACCGGAATGGTTTTGGCTCTTCAAACAGGCTCTGCAACCACAAATCTTTTCAATGAGCCTATTTATGTCGGCACGATAACGGGTTTTTCTCTAGTTGTAGAACTAGGACCTGTTCTTACGGCAATAGTTGTAACAGGAAGAGTCGGTGCCGCAATTACGGCAGAACTCGGCACAATGAAAATTACAGAGCAGCTTGACGCTTTATATACGCTCGGCACAGATCCGGTAAGATTTCTTGCCGTTTCAAGATTTTTAGCTTGTTTTTTTATGCTTCCTGCGCTCACGGCAATTGCCAACATAATCGGAGTATACGGCGGGATGACTCTAACAACAAACTTATGGGAAGTCTCTCCAAGCTCATATTGGTCTGAAGTTTTGGACTTTATGACGATAAAGACTTTTTTTCACGGAATTATAAAATCGTCTTTTTTCGCTTTGATTATCGTAATAATCGCATGCCACAAAGGTTTCAATACAAAAGGAGGAGCGGAAGGCGTTGGGAAAGCAACTACAAGTTCCGTTATGTCCTCAATGGTTTTTATTTTGATCTCAGATTATTTTTTAACATCACTATTAGTGTCGTTAAATATAAAGTGACAAAAAAAGGAATTAAAAGACTGAGCTTACAGTCGCGTCATTGGGAATTGTAAATGGATAAAATAGTAATATATGGCGGCAAGAAGTTAAAAGGTGAAGTTATTGTGTCAGGTTCAAAAAATTCCGCGTTGCCCATATTGTTTGCCACTCTGCTCACAGATGACCCCGCAACAATAAAGAACATTCCTTCTCTTGCTGATATAGAGACGACGGTAGCATTTTTAAATTTTATAGGTAAAAAAACTGTTAAAGAAGGAAATACAGTAAAAGCTTATTCTTCAGATAAATACAAGCATATAGCACCTTATGATTTAGTAAGAAAAATGCGTGCAAGCGTTTTAATAATGGGTCCTTTGCTTGCAAGACTTAAAAAAGTCAACGTATCGCTGCCCGGCGGATGCGCTATAGGCGCAAGACCTGTAGATATGCATTTGGACGCATTTAAGAAATTAGGCGCTGAGATTTCGGTAGAAGGTGGTTATGTAAAAACCTTTGCCGGCAACGGACTAAAAGGTGCACAGATAAGCTTTAGATTTCCAAGCGTCGGCGCGACAGAAAATATATTGCTTGCCGCAGTTTTAGCAAAAGGTAAAACTACAATTACTAATGCCTCCTGTGAACCGGAAATAGAAGATTTGGCAGAAGTTTTAAAGAAAATGGGAGCAAGAGTGACGGGAGCAGGAACAAAAAAGATTGCAATAGATGGCGTGGACAAACTTCATGGTTTTACGCACGAGATAATTCCCGACAGGATAGAAGCTGCTACGTATGTAATTGCCGCGGCGATTACCAAAGGCGAAATTATTATTAAAAAAGTCATTCCTCAGCATTTAAAATCTGTAAATGATAACTTGAAAAAATGCGGATTGTACATTAAAGAAACGAAGGATACAATTTTCGTAAAGTGGATAAAAAGTTTAAAACCGCAAAATGTAAAGACGGAAGTATATCCGGGGTTTCCCACCGACGTTCAGGCTCAATGGATGGCTTTAATGTGTCTTTTAAACGGGAAATCATGCGTAGAAGAGAATGTTTTTGAAAATAGGTTTCTGCATGTCGCCGAACTTCAGAGATTCGGCGCTGATATAGCGATAGACGGTAAAACCGCGAATATAAAAGGCGTTAAAAAGTTTTCGGGAGCGCCGGTAATGGTATCGGATTTAAGAGCCGGAGCGGCTCTTGTTTTAGCCGGACTTGCCGCAAACGGCAAGACTACAGTTTCAAGAATTTACCATTTGGACAGAGGATATGATATGCTTGAAAAAAAGTTTAAAAAACTCGGCGCCGACATACGGAGAATTCGCAATTGACGACGCAAAAATATTTGGCAGCAGGAATTTAAAAGTTTTATTAGTTTATTCCTTTGTATCTGTTAAAAAATCTTTGATTTTAAAATACTGTTTTTCAAATATCAAATATCTTTTATTTTTCAGAACAGTCAATAAAAATCCATAGAGATTTCATAACTTTTATTTAAAAGACCTAAAAAATTTATTTAACTCATAACGACGCGTCCTTAAACATAAGACAATCACGATTGGGATTTATGTAAAATGTTTTGTCAGATTTATTTAAATTTTAAGAAGATTAAAAAATTGTGCCAAAAAATTTTATAACATCAATTGTTGCATCTACAATCGTCGTACCTTCATCATTTTCACCGGCAAAAACGCAATATGCAGCGAGACATCTCGAACCAAATCAACAATAAAACATAGCGGAAGTTGCATAAACCGATTTGTTTACACAACGGATACGGAAAAAGTATCACCGACGAAATCTTAAAAAAAGATTAAACTTATTGTTAACTTATCAACAGACAAAGAAAACACGCCAATTGCAATTTTAACTGTCATATAAAATACACTGTCATCGGTGGCGAGAAAAACGTAATGAAAATCTATCGCTAACTAATCTCGCCGTACTGCTAATATTTTACCAAAAGACTTTAAATTACCGGATAAAACAAAACTGCGGAGAAGAGCTGTCTAAATCAACTGTGACAAATTAATGATACCCAAAAGGAAAAGACGAAAACGCATATTACAAGCAAATTAAATTAACGCTGTATGGTAAAAAAGTATATTGTTTAGATAAACTTAATCCGTATTTTCGCCTCTTAGAAAGTTGTATTCACTTATTAATGATAGATTTCTTGAAAAACGAAGCTTTTTTTGATAAAATAATAGATATTTACATGGGGAAAACATATTAAATAAACACACAGTCGGATTTGCCAAAGGTCCCTAAAGTTTAAGTTCTAAAACCGAATTTTGGGGTTTCGGAGATTGAAGATTGTGGAAGCCGTGAGACAGAAATATAAGCTGTCTAAGAGCGGAAGCTGCATTGCAAACGCAGCAAAAAACCGAAGGAGAAAAATATGGCAAACATTACAATGAAAGCTTTGCTGGAAGCCGGCGTCCACTTTGGACACCAAACCAGAAGATGGAATCCAAAAATGGCAAAATTCATTTTTGGAGTAAGGAACAAAATTCACATCGTTGACCTTCAGAAAACACTCAAAGAGTTGAAAAAAAATTATAGAGTTGTAAGAGATTTCGTCTCTGAAGGAAAAAGCATAATATTTGTAGGAACAAAGAAACAGGCGCAGCTTACCATAAAAGAAGAAGCATTGCGTTGCGGAGCATATTTTGTATCCGAAAGATGGCTTGGCGGAACGCTTACAAACTTTGAAACATTGAAGAAATCAATCGCAAGATATAAAGAAATAGAAAAGATGAAAGAGGATGGAGTTTTTAAACTTCTTTCAAAAAAAGAACAGTCTCAAATTGAAAGGGAGAGAACAAAACTCGAAAAATCTTTGGAAGGACTTAAAAATATGTCAAATCTTCCGGGACTTATGTTTGTCGTAGATTCTCACGAAGAAGCAACCGCTATTTTAGAAGCAAGAAAACTCAAAATCCCGATTGTTGCAGTCTGTGACACAAATTGTGACCCGGATCTGGTTGATTATCCTATCCCCGGAAATGATGATGCCATAAGAGCCGTAAAGCTTTTCTGCTCTATTATCGCAGACGCTGTTTTGGAAGGTAAAGATATTGCCAGTAAGAAAGAAAAAAACGATGTAAAAGAAGCGACATCGACTGTGGAAAAAGAGGAAAACACGCGAGAAGGAGAAGCAAAATAATGTCAACCGAGCTTATAATAAAGTTAAGAGAGATGACAGGTGCAGGAATAATGGATTGCAGGAACGCATTAAAAGAATCAAATGACGATATAGACAGAGCCTGCCAATGGCTTAGGGAAAAAGGCATAGCATCAGCTGTTAAAAGAGCGGGAAGACTCGCAAAACAAGGACTTGTCTATTCATATATACACGGCAATGGTACGCTGGGTGTTTTAATTGAAGTAAACTGTGAAACTGATTTTGTAGCAAAAACGGAAGATTTTCAGAATTTAGTTAAAGAAATTGCAATGCAAGTCGCTGCAGCTGCTCCTACCTATATTTCGCGCGAACAAATTCCTGCAAGCGTTCTTGATGCGGAAAAAGAAATCTATAAAGCCCAGCTTAAGGAAGAAGGTAAACCAGAAAAAATCTACGATAAAATTATTGAAGGTAAAATTGAAAAATTTTACACTCAAGTATGTTTGTACGACCAAATCTATATAAGAGATATTTCCGGTAAAGAGACAATAAAAGATTTGGTGACAAATGCCATTGCAAAAATCGGCGAGAACATAATAATAAAAAGATTTGCAAGATTTAAACTCGGAGAAGAATAATAATGCCTGCAAAGAGAGTGCTTTTAAAACTTTCTGGAGAATCTCTTTCTGGTGACTCGTCTTTAATAAGCGCAGACAGTCTTTCAAGAACCGTAAACGAAATTAAATCAGCCGTCACTCGCAGTAAGGTACAACTTGCAATTGTTATTGGCGCGGGAAATATATGGAGAGGCGCATGCAAGTTTATAGAAAGAGTTACTGCAGATAAAATGGGAATGCTTGTAACTGTTATGAACTCTCTTGCTTTAAGCGATGCTCTGGCAAAAGCTGGCATGAAGTCAAATTTATTTTCGGCAAACGGTGTAAGCGGTTTTGTCGAAAACTTTAACAGAGAAAGAGTTATTAGGTGCATTGAACAAGGGAATACGGTTATTTTTGCAGGCGGTACGGGCAATCCTTTTTTCACGACGGACACCACCGCCGCTTTAAGAGCCGCAGAAATAAAAGCTGATATGTTATTGAAAGCCACGCAGGTTGACGGTGTTTATAGTGCAGACCCCAAAAAAAATAAAGATGCCATAAAGTTTAATTCTTTAACTTTTAAAGAGGCTTTGGATAAAAATTTAAAAATAATGGATTCTGAAGCTTTTTCATTGTGCATGCAGACAAATATATCAATTACCGTGTTTGATTTTTATAAAGATGGTAATTTAAAGAAAGTTTTAAACGGGGAAAAAATAGGTACAACGGTGGAGGCATAAAATGCAAGTTCAGAGTTTTTTTTCAGCGTCAGAAGAAGCTATGAAAAAAACTATAGATAGATTAAAATGCGAATTGTCTTCAATAAGAACCGGCAGGGCAAGCAGTGCTATAATAGAGGGAATAAAAGTTGAAAGTTACGGTTCTCTCATGCCTATAAATCAGATTGGGGCTATTAGCATCCCCGACGCAAAAACAATAGAAATAAGACCATGGGACGTTTCGCAGTTAAACGCAATAGAAAAAGCGATACTTAAAGCCGACATAGGAATGACTCCGGTAAATGACGGAAAACTCATACGTATTTCTGTCCCTTCTCTTACGCAGGAGAGAAGAAAAGAGATAGCAAAATCTGTAGGCAGGATGGCGGAAGAATTCAGAATTGCCGTAAGAAATGAAAGAAGAATTTTGGTTGAAAATATAAAGAAGCTTGAGAGAGATAAAGTTATAACTGAAGACGATAAGAAGAAATTTGAAGCTAAAGCTCAGAAAATTACCGACGATTATATAAAGAAAATAGATGACAATATAGCGGTTAAAGAAAAAGAAGTTATGCAGATATAAATAAAATCAGGAGAACATAATGGTCTATCAGATTGATGCAAATACTTGCGTGGGATGCGGAGCATGCGCCGGAAATTGTCCTGTTTCGGCTATTAAAGAGAACGGCGATAAATACGAAATTGATACTAAGCTTTGCCAAGGATGTGGAGCATGCGAATCGACCTGTCCGGTAAGTGCTATTTCTAAACAATAAAGGAATTTTTTTGATACCCGGACACGTAGCTATCATAATGGATGGGAACGGCAGATGGGCAAAGAAAAGATCCTTACCCAGAGCTTTCGGTCATAAACAAGGTGTTAAAACTATAAAAAATATTGTCAGGGCTGCAAGCAGTCTTGGAATCAAAGTTTTGACACTATATGCTTTTTCTACTGAAAACTGGAAAAGACCGCAATCTGAAATAAAAATATTATTTTCTTTACTCAGACAGTTTATAAAAAAAGAATTAAAAGATTTAAGTAGTTTAGGCGTTAAATTGAGAATACTTGGAGATTTGTCAAAATTTCCTGAAACTATAAGAATTGAAGTTGAAAATGCACGCAAGACTACATCTCAAAATACGGGACTTGAATTAAATATAGCTTTAAATTATGGAGCGAGGCAAGAACTTATACATGCTTTCAAAGAGATGTCAAAGCATGGTATAAAAAAGCCTACGGAAGAAATTGTTTCGTCTTTTTTGTATACTGCGGGACAATCTGATCCAGATTTGCTTATTCGTACTTCAGGAGAATTCAGAATATCAAATTTTCTTCTGTGGCAGATAGCGTATTCTGAAATTTACGTAACAGGTAAATTATGGCCTGATTTTACACAACAAGACTTAGAGATCGCGATATCGGAATTTCAAAAAAGAGAAAGGCGTTTTGGCGGATTATGACAGCAATAGCGATTGTGTCGCTGATTATATAGCATTTTCATAAAGATATCTTCTTGCTTTATCAGAAAGACTGTTGTCTTTTAAATAAGTTTATACGTATCGTCTCAGGCAGTTTATATGTCTGACTACCACAGTTGTTTTTGTATTTACAGTTTACGACTCTTTTCGTGATCGCTAAGCACGATGTAATCAGCAATTCGTAACTATAAATTAAATCAAGATATTTGTAGTAAATTTGATCTGCCATTAAAATATAATTTTTAGAGTTTGCGATGTTACTAACTAGAATGTTGACAGCTATTATTGGAATGCCCCTTATTCTTATGTGCGTATACTGCGGAAATGTTCCGTTTTATATAATGATGCTTATAATATCGTTCTTGTGCGTTCATGAATATTTGATAATTTCAAAAAAATATAATCCGCACAACGTTGTGTCGTTAGTAATGGCTGCTGCGTTTTTTGTGTTTTTATATTTTTTCAAAGATATCCCGGTAAATAAAGTCGCGGTTGCTGCTGTTACAATAATGCTCGTTCTTTTCGGAATTGAGGTTTTCGGAAAAAACCCCGTCCTATGCATCGGCAGAATAGCATCATCTTTTTTAGGAGCTTTTTTTATTCCGCTTACTTTAATGCACATAGTTTATATACGCAATTTAACCAACGGTATGAAACTTACATTTTTCATCTTTATAGTCGTTTGGACTTTAGATACTATGGCTTACGCTTTCGGGAAAGTCTTTGGGAAACACAAACTTGCAAAAAATGTCAGCCCTAAAAAAACGTTAGAAGGCACAGCGGCAGGAATTGTTTTCGGCATTTTAGCGGCAGTTGCTTGTAGATATATATTTATGTGTGATATTTTAACTCTGCAGAATGCCGCAATACTTGGTCTCGTAGTTGCTGTTGTGGGGCAATTTTCAGATCTTGCCGAATCGCTTATTAAAAGAGATGGTAGTGTTAAAGATTCCGGAAAAATTATACCCGGGCATGGTGGAGTTTTTGACAGATTTGACTCTTATATGTTTGCCGCTCCTGCAATGTACTACGCTTTACAACTCTTAAAATGAAAAGAATAACGGTTTTAGGTTCATCTGGTTCCATAGGCAGACAGACTCTTAATATAGTTTCTAAAATGAAAGATAATGTTTTTATTGAAGGTCTTGCCATTGGTTCTAATGTAAAAATTTTAAAATCGCAGATTAGAAAATTTAAGCCTGCAGCAGTATCCGTAAACAATTCTTCTGATGCTCAAAATTTAAGAAAATGGTGTGTCTCAAATAATATAAAAACCGATGTTTATAGCGGAAATACGGGACTTGAGAAACTTGTAACAATGCCGAAAGCCGACATGATTCTCATCGCAGTCGTCGGAACTATCGGTTTAAAGCCCACTATAGCAGCAATAAGAGCGAAGAAAGATATTGCTGTCGCAAATAAAGAAACGCTTGTTATGGCGGGAAGTTATATAATGAAACTTGCTGCCGAAAACGGCGTCTTAGTGCTTCCTGTTGACAGCGAGCACTCGGCAATATTTCAATGCTGTGCAGGCGAGAAAAAATCACAGATAAAAAGAATAATTCTTACGGCTTCCGGCGGTCCATTTTATAAATATGATAAAGATTTTTCTAAAATAACAGCCGAACAGGCTTTAGATCATCCGACGTGGAAGATGGGCAAAAAAATAACGATTGACAGCGCTACGCTTATGAATAAAGGGCTTGAAGCTATTGAAGCATCTGTTCTTTTCGGAATACCTATAGATAAAGTTGAAATTGCTATACATCCGCAGTCTGTAGTGCATTCAATGGTAGAGTACATAGATGGTTCCGTTATAGCGCAGCTTTCAAATCCGGATATGAAACTTCCGATACAGTACGCTTTAACTTATCCGGAAAGGCTGCCATCAAATATTAAGCCGTTAAATCTTGTCGAGATTAATAAGCTGGAATTTTACAAGCCTGATTTTAATAAGTTTCCCTGTTTAAAGCTTGCATATTATACTGCAAAGAAAGGCCGTACTATGCCTGCGGTAATGAACGCCGCAAATGAGGCGGCGGTTGCCGCCTTTTTAAACAAAGAAATAAAGTTTACGGATATTGCAAAAATTGTTGAAAAAACCGTAAAAGCCCATAAAATTTCGGAAAATACATCGTTAGATAATTTTATTGAAGCTGACTTATGGTCGAGACAATATGCAGAGAAATTAATCAATAAAGTATAATTTATAAGATTTTTTTAAAACAAATATCAGCATGAACCGAATATATTCGCAAAAACGTTTTTTTCTCATTTTTTCTATTCCACACTTGAACTAGAAGAAGCGAAAGAACTTGTGTGTGTGGGGCAGAAGCAGAAGTAAAAGGAACAACAGTCGGAGTGGCTGAGAGATTTTGAATTTTTCCAAATTTCCTCAGATATTTTTATAAGAAATTGATTAAGAAATTTAAAACCTTCAATCGTTTGCTCCCCTCGTTGCGTCTATTAGTATTTGTCTCTGAGTTTATAACAAGAATTGTCTGGGAATTGATAGACTGTTGCATTTGTAAGATGTTTAGAGCATATTCTGATTTATATTTTTCTCCAGAGATATCAACGTAAATCTCATCTGCTGTAAAGCTTGCCACATCGCCCAATATCGGCGAAGCAGGAGTAAATGGCGGTGTCAGGCGATTTTAAGAAGAGAGTCGCTAGACGCTGGCAAGTATTTATGAAAAAATGAATATTTTTTAAGGCATATCCTCGCTATAAGAAAGAATCCAGTCGCGCACATAACTCGCGAGAAGGTTGGAAGTCATATTTTTTCACTCTGCTTTATTTAAATTTCGGGAGACAGCATATCTTTTAACTGCAATACCGCTTGTGTTAGCCGCCACCCTTTTGAATTTACTTCGTAGATTTCATTGTCTTTTGCGTCTGATTGTTCTTGGAAAGGAATGACAGCAGAACGGTAAGAATCTTCTAGCTGTTTCCTCTTTTCACAGACTTTAACATATCCTTTAGATTTAGTCGTCCGGCATCGCTGTCTCTATCTATTTTCGAACTTTAGTCTCGCTATCTCGAATTTCTGTTTACAATGACCGTATCTCGTCGGACTAGCTCCACTCCCTGTTCACCAATTAGACGGTTCTTTGGATGTTTAGGATTCTTGCTCTCTTTTTCTGTTTATGCAAAGTATTCTATATGCGAAAGCTCAAATGATAATGGAATATCTAAGAACGTCTAGCCAAAACGCGTCTTCGCTAATATCTACAGGCTATCTCTCTCGTTGCTTATACGGGAGAGATTGTGTCGCTACCGCTACCGTCGATTTCGCAAGTTTAGATTTTTCATAATATTAGCGAGCTATTAATATTAGCGTTTTGATTCCCACTGTCGTTGTAATCTCCGGGCAATATCAGAAACAGATTTCGCGCGATATTCGGTTATCACCACTTTGAAAGGAAACATACGTTACGAAAAATTTAACTCTAGCGTCTATAAATAAAAATATGCTTCATATGTTTCAGAAAGAACCTTAATAGAGCTAAACCAGATAGTCGTTTGATAAGCGTACCACATAAAATTGAAAAATGAGAAAAAAACGAATAATTTTATTTATAAGTTGAATTTTGATTTAATTTAAAAATGAAATTTTACAAAAGAATTGAAACGAGAAAAATAAATATCGGCGGTGTTATAATAGGAGGCGGGTCTTCCATTGCAGTCCAATCGATGACAAATACAAACTCAAGAGATTGGAAAGCTACCGTAAGACAAATAAAACAGCTCGAAGAAGCAGGCTGCGAAATCGTACGAATTTCTCTTCCCGACATAGAATCCGCCTATAGCGTAAGTAGAATTAAAAAAAACGTTAAAATCCCATTAGTCGCAGATATTCACTTTGATTACGCAATAGCGCTTGAAGCAATAAAACAGGGTGTTGATAAGCTAAGAATTAATCCGGGGAATATAGGTTCAAAAGATAGAATCGGTGTTTTGGTAAAGGAAGCAAAAAAAGCGCGTATTCCTATAAGGATAGGAGTTAATGCAGGATCTCTAAAAAAAATTCATAATTTTTCTGATAATTCTTCACGTGCAAAAGCTCTTTCGGATGCGGCAATAGAACATGTAAAAATTTTAGAAAAGTACAATTTTCAAGATATAGTTGTTTCTTTAAAAGCTTCAAATATTGATATAACGGTAAAAGCATATAAGCTTTTTGCTTCAAAGAGAAACTATCCACTACACTTAGGAATAACGGAAGCAGGCTCAATATTTAGCGGAACTATAAAATCCGCAGCAGGACTTGGCATAATGATGTACGAAGGCATAGGCGACACCGTCAGAGTTTCTCTTACCGCAAATCCTGTCGAAGAAGTTAAAGCAGCTTATTCTCTTTTACAATCTATGGAACTTCGCAATTCGGGAATAGAGATTATTTCATGCCCCACCTGTTCGAGATGCGAAATTGACTTGATAAAAATAGTTTCAGAAATTGAAAAAAAAACTTTTGCAATGAAAAATCTAAAAAGACTTTCTAAGCCTGTAAAAGTAGCATTAATGGGTTGTATCGTAAACGGTCCGGGAGAAGCAAAAGATGCAGATTTAGGTATAGCTGGTGGAAAAAATATGGGAATATTATTTAAAAACGGCGAGATCATAGGAAAGGTTAGTCCTGATAAATGGGTCGCAAAGATTATATCTATGGTAAAAGATTATAACAGTTAAGATGACTTTGGGAGCAGAAAATGGCAGAAATTTATTTAACTAGAGAAGGTAGAGAAAAACTTATCAAAGAATTAGAAGAACTTCAAAAGAGAAAACCCTTGATTCAAGATGAGATTGCGAAAGCAAGGGAACATGGCGATTTAAGAGAAAATGCTGAATATCATGCTGCAAAAGAAACTCTCACTAATCTCATGCGTAGAATTATGGAACTTAATTCAAAAATAGCTAGTGCAAAAATTATTGAAGAACAAAATATTGATTCTGATAAAGTATTTATAGGCGTTACCATAATAATACAGGATGAATCCGGAGACGATTATAAATACACCATTGTGGATTTGGAAGAAGCGGACCCCGCTGCAAACAAAATATCGGTACAGTCACCACTTGTGCAAGGGTTGCTAGGGCATACAGCCGGCGAGACAGTCGCAGTTGAGTTGCCCGCAGGCAAAACAAAATTTAAAATATTGAAGATTTACAGATAACTGCCGATAGAATGGAAAATCAAGATTATAAAATGAAAATACGTCAACAGCGAGAACCGTTTTTATTTAATCGGAGCTGCAGGAGGATTCTATGTTTTTTTCAAAAATGCTTATTCCAACACTGAGAGAAGCTCCGTCAGTCGCTGATATAATCTCCGCAAAATTAATGATAAGAGCGGGAATGATACGCAAACTTGCGTCGGGAGTTTATGAATTTTTGCCTTTGGGACTTAAAGTTTTAAGAAAAATTGAAAATATAATAAGACAGGAAATGAACGCCGCTGGCGGACAGGAAGTAATTTTTCCTTTAATCCTTCCTAAAGATTTGTGGCTCGAAACCGACAGATGGAACGTTTACGGTAAAGAACTTTTCAGACTCAAAGACAGAAAAGGCGCTGAATTTTGTCTTGTCCCAACCGCAGAAGAAGCAGTAACCGATATGGTAAGAAAAGATATTAAATCATATAAACAGCTTCCTATTATATTATATCAGTTTGGGGCAAAATTCAGGGATGAAATCCGCCCGCGTTTCGGCGTGATGCGTTCAAGAGAATTCTTAATGAAAGATGCTTATTCATTTCATGTTGACGAGGCTGATTTAGACAAATGCTATAAAATCATGTTTGACGCCTATACAAACATATGTTTAAGATGTGGTTTTAAGTTCCGTACTGTTGAAGCAGCATCGGGTGCAATCGGAGGATCATTTTCTCACGAATTTATGGTTCTGGCAGATACCGGCGAAGAAGAAATAGCATGGTGTAATTGCGGTTACGGTGCAAACAGTGAAAAAGCCGAGTGTTTAAAAATCGAACAATCGCAAGAAGGAGCGCTTACTGCGGAAGAAGTATTTACTCCGAATGTGGGTGCTGTCGCTGATGTTGCAAAATTTTTGAATTTGTCTCCTGAGAAATTTATAAAAACAATGATTTATATTGTAGACAAAAAACCCGTTGCTGTTTTAGTGAGAGGAGATCATGAGATAAACGAAATAAAACTTCAGACCCTGCTTGGTACAAATGAAGTAATACTCGCGGACGAACAGACTCTTGTTTCCGTTACAAATGCACCGATAGGTTTTGCAGGTCCGGCAGGACTTAAAAATACAAAAATTATAGCTGATTTATCCGTTATTGAAGTATCAAATGCGGTAGCCGGCGCAAACAAGAAAGATTGCCACGTAAAAAATATAAACTACAAAAGGGACTATAATGCAGATATAGTTGCTGATATAAGAAAAATTATGCACGGCGACGCTTGCCCAAGATGTAAAAAAGAAGAATTAAGATTTTCAAGAGGTATTGAAATAGGACATACCTTTAAACTGGGGACCAAGTATTCAAAATCAATGAACGCCACATACCTTGATACAAACGGAAAAGAGAACTTTATTATTATGGGTTGTTACGGCATAGGAGTTACAAGAATACTTGCCGCCACAATAGAACAATCTCATGATGACAATGGTATAATATGGCCTGACAATATTGCTCCGTTTGAAGTCATAATTGTCCCTCTAAATTATACAAATGGAAAAACTAAAGAGATAACAGAGAAAATATATAAAGAATTGTTTTCAAAAGGATTAGATGTTTTAATTGATGATAGAGATGAAAGGGCCGGAATTAAGTTTAAAGATGCTGACTTGATGGGGATTCCTTACAGAATAACAATCAGTGAAAAAAATTTGGCAGAAGGAAACGTAGAATTAAAAGCAAGGAGAGGCGGTAAGGACGACGTTAAAATTCTCAGTCCTGAAGAAACTGTAAATGAACTGCTGAGAATATTTAAAAAGTAATGCAATTTTTATATACGCTTATATCAATAAATGAAGCACAGACCAAGCTTAGTGATAAATTGAAATACTTTTAGAAGATAAGTATAATGGTTTCATAAGAATAGTAAAAAATGAGAGCAAAACATACCAGATAATAAAGTTATATAATGAGTGCGGTTAAGTGTCAAAAAGGAAATACCGACTGCCAAACTTTTTTACCTCGATGAAAAAACTGTTTTATGAACTCATGAATAGTAAAAATGACCAAAATCAGTTATTCTAAGTAAAATCTTATATTGAGGATAAAATAAGCGTGAATAAGTATGATATTGCTGTTATAGGTTCGGGACCGGGCGGATTTACTGCAGCTGTGAGAGCAGCGCAGCTTGGAGCAAAAATTGCAATAATAGAGAAATCTTTTACGGGTGGGACTTGTTTAAACTGCGGATGCATTCCAACGAAATTTCTATGGCAGTCATTAAAAACAAAACAAAAAATTCAGAAATCTTATGAGTACGGTTTTAAAGCAGCTTTAGAACCTGTCATTTTTGCGGATATAATCATAAAAAAAGACAGGAATATTGCCAATATCAGAAAAGGTATGGAAACTATATTGTCTTCATACAATAACATAGATATTATAAATGGCACTGTTTCATTTAAAAATAAAAATACTCTTATAGTTCTAAATGACTCAAAAAATGAAGCATTCGAGGTGTTTGCGAATAAAATTATTATAGCCTCAGGCACAAAACCTTCAGCAATAAAAGATTTTGCTTTTGACGGCAATAAAATAATAAGTTCGACAGAAGCTTTAAACCTTAAGGAAATACCAAAAAATATGCTTATAATCGGTGGAGGTGCGATAGGCATTGAAATGGCGACGATATTTTCTGGATTCGGTTGTCAGGTGACTTTAGCTGAATATGAAAATTGCTTGCTTCCAAACGAAGATAGTGAAATATCGGAAAAAATAAGAAAAAATCTATTAATACAAGGCGTTGATGTGTTGACTTCGTGTTCTAATGCACTAGATAATTCAGACAAATATGAAAAAGTACTGATAGTTGCCGGCAGAACGCCAAACAATGATTTATGTTCGGAAATTGCTGGAATTAAAACAGTAAAGAAAGGTTTCATAGAAACAAATAAGTTTTGTCAAACAAATATTGATAATATCTATGCTGTGGGAGATATCGCAGGAAAAAATTTACTTGCGTATACTGCGCAGAACGAAGGAGCTATAGCTGCTGAAAATGCAATTAAAGGAAATTCTATTGCAACTGATAACTTTATTGTTCCTCAAGCTGTTTTTGCAATGCCGCAAAGCTCTTCTGTAAAAGTATCAGATTTTTCAAAATATAAGGATATAGTTTTTGGAAAATTCCCATTCACTGCAAGTGGCAGAGCTTTTATTGAAAATGAGCGTGCGGGCTTTGTAAAATGTGCTGTTGATAGAGCGACAAAAAAACCGTTAGCTTTTTGGATTGTCGGAGCGCATTCCGACGAACTTATAAGTACAGCTTCACAGATTCTCAAAAGCGGCATGGAACATATTTCGCGGGAAACTATATTCCATCCATCGCTTAGTGAAAGTTTGCTAAATGCTTATGAAGATGCATTCGGAAAATGCACGGAACTGGCTAAAAAAAAGGATCAAAATATTTTTTGAAGAACATAAATATTTTAATTACAGATTCTTTGCACCGCAATATTTAGAAGTAAAACATGCTCATTTATTGTGGAGAAGTAAATTTAGTCCAAATAGAACTCTTACTGTACTTGATGCTTTTTTAGATTTGCAGTTTGCCAGTTTCTTTTTTAAGCAATTATGTCGGCATTTTTTTTTATGAAATATACGATGATCGTTAAGACGATTAACGATGCTTGTATTACTTTGAATAAAAAAGCGCAAGGCTTGGAAAAAAAGGAAAAGCTTAATAACTTAAAACTGTGAACAAAAAATAAATCATATGTAATGGTAGCAGATCAACTCATATTTCCGGCAAGTTGTCTAAAAACAATATATCCTGTAAAATAAATTAAGGGTGGAAAATAGAGCAAAGATTCAATGATAAAATAAAAATAATAGAAGACTAGCGTGATTTTTGAGTAACTTATGAGAAATAAATAAGAGGAACACAAAAAAAATGAAAAGAACATGTCTGTATGACGAGCATAAAAAGCTTGGGGCCAAGTTTACGGAATTTGGTGGATGGGAAATGCCGGTACAATACACGTCAATTATTGACGAACATAATGCCGTAAGAACAAGTGTTGGGATGTTTGATACAGCTCATATGGGAATTTTCACAGTAATTGGAGAAAACATCGAAAAGTTTTTGGATTATGTCACACTTGGGAATATATCGGGACTGCCGGATAAAAAAGCAAGATATTCAATGATATTGAATGAAGAAGGCGGTATAAAAGATGACATTATAGTTTATAAATTCAGCGGTGAAGAATATATGATTGTTGTAAATGCCGGGAATCTTGAAAAAGACTTTGATTGGTTAAACAAATATAAAACAGGAAAAGCAGAAATAAAAAATATGAGCGGTGATGTTTGTCTTATTGCAATACAAGGACCAAAAGCTGTTGAAATATTGCGAGGTATTTCTAAAACTGATATTGCAAACATGAAATACTTTACAGTATCAGAATTAAAGTTAAAAGATATAAATGCAGATTTTTGCAGAATTGCAAGAACTGGTTATACAGGAGAAGACGGTTTTGAGATTTTTATCTCGCAAGAGCATATAGTCGAACTTTGGGAAAAATTTATGAGTTTTTCCGTAAAGCCATGCGGACTTGGCTGTCGCGATACTTTGAGATTAGAAGCTTGTATGCCTTTGCACGGACACGAGATCAGCGAGAAGATTAACCCGATTGACGTCGGATTCCAAAAAACAATAAATTGGGACAACGATTTTATAGGTAAAAATAAATTACTGCTTTTAAAAGACAATCCTATGAAAAAATTAATAGCTTTTGAATGCTTGTCTGGCATCGCAAGAAATACAAACGAAGTTTTTTCATGTAATAAAAAAGTCGGTTATGTAACAAGTGGATCATTCTCTCCCACATTAAAAAAAGCGATAGGTATGGCATTGATTGAGGCAAACGCTGAGACAGAGGAACTGGAAATTGAAATTCATAATAATAGAAGAAAGGTAAAGACAGTTCCCAAACCTTTCTATAAAAGGCAAAAGTGAAAAGATTAATTATTATTTTACTCTTATTTTTTGCAGCTCTCGCGAATGCCTCAGAGCAGATGATTGAAATCGCTGTAGAAATTACTGAGATCAACGAAAACAAGAGAGAAGAACTCGGTATTGAATTCAATATTGAAGGTATAGGTACAGCTCTGACAACCAAACCCAATATCCCAAGCATCGTCACACCAGACTTTTTTAAAGGGGAAGCAAAGTTCTCTGCGACTCTTAAAGCTTTAGAAGAAAGCGGTGCTGCAAAAATTTTATCAAAACCTAAACTTATTACAAAATCAGGCACAAGCGCAAAATTTATGGTCGGCGGAGAATTCCCCGTCGTATCGTCAAACGCAATTACCGAAAAATCTTCGGTAGAATGGAAAAAACACGGAATAATAATGGAAATTACTCCTAGTGTCATGAAAGATAACATGATTGATATTGTTATTAGTGCTGAACTTTCAAAAATTAACAAAGGCGTCTCTGTTGCAGGCTATCCGGAAATATTAACAAGACAAGCTTCTTCGCATCTTCAAATAAAAGACGGCGATACAATGATTTTAGCCGGTCTTATTGAAACCACAAAATCAGAAAATAAAAAAGGTATTCCGTTTTTAAGCAGTATTCCAATTTTGGGGGCATTATTTAGAAGTACTGAAGATGTTGAAGGAAAAACAAATGTACTTATTTTTGTCACCACAAAATTAATAGAAAAACAATAATGAAAATAAATAAAGGGCAGACTTCAACAGAGTTTTTGCTCGTATTTGTCGTTTTGCTTATGGCAACGTCGAGTATTTTCGCTATCTATAGAAAGTTTTGGAAAGGAAAGTACGAACGGGTTTCTACTACTTCGGGAATGCTCGCGACTGCTGCAAAGATGTCTGGATCTCAAATGAGTTATGTTAAATGAGACAAAATACAGTTAAAAATAAAGGACAATCTCTTATTGAGGCGTTGTTTGTAGTTGTATTTACGACCATTATAATGTTTGCATTTATACAGATATGTATTATAGCTGTTGACGATATGATTGCAAATGAGGCTGCATTTGTTGCAATGCGTTCAGCAGCTGTTACAAGAAATAAATGGCGTGCTGAAGAAGCGGAGAAGAGAGCAAAAAATTATCTTAAATTTTTTTATCCCTTTTCGAGTCTTGGAACAAGTAATTTTACCCCTTCACATTTTGTTTTTTCTGACAAAAAAACTGTTGAAAAATACTTCAAAGAATCTGACAAATATGAGAAAGATGATTCCAAAGAAATTTTTGCGGATACCAATTCTTCAGATCCTGAAAGTAAATCCGTAAGAATTTGGAAAGGCGAAAAAACTACAAGAGATCATTCCGGGAAAATTATAGCTAAAGAAACGGTTAAAATATATTATTTTACCAGGGTGCTGTTCGGCAGTTTAGTCTCAAAAGGCAATTCTTTTAAAAATAGAAGATATCAGTCAGCAAGAAACAGAATGGTTCCGTCACCTGATGAAGAATACTATTATAAAGCTTTTCCGGGAGCAAAAAAATTTGAAAAGAATTGATATATGGCAAATCAATTTTTGTAAGCATAAGTTATTTTGTCATAAGGGACAAACACTATATTATTTCTTAGTTTTCGTGATAATACTTGTCATCAGCTGGGCAATGATGTTGAATATAGCTCATCTTATAAGGAACAGAATGACAATGCAAAACGAAGCAGACAATATAGCTCTATCGCTGGCTACGTGTAAAGCCAGAGTTTTAAATCTTCTCGGAGAAACAAATTATCTTATGGGAGTAGTTCTGTCTCTTGGAATGAATCCGAGAGGAATACAGTTGGCTTCCTATTCTACTGACATTATAGGCGGATTTCCCGCAACAATGAATCTTCACTTTGAAAATCCTTTGTCAGATTTTAAACACAAGACCGGTATAATATTCGGTGAGAAAAGCAACAGCGGGGTGCAAAAGATAAAACAAATTATCAATACTTTGCAGAAAATTCAGGATATGACTATAAAAGGATACTATGCTTACTATTACGGCGTGCCTACAATAGATAACTTAAGCAAAGATTATAACGTCATATTATCTCCTGTAAAACTTGAAAACAATTTAGGTTTAAGAAGAAATTCAAAAGGTATAAAATATTATTCTACGACTAATCGGTGTATTTATTTGAGTTTTGATAAGCATTTTCATTTTTTGGAAAAGAAAGAGTATAAAAAAGACAGTCATTCATGGCTCGTCGAGGGAAATACTTTCAATAAACAAAAAGTCAAAGTTATTCTCCGTCAAAAAACAAGTAATAATAAAAGACCGTTATTCGCAAAATTACTGGGAATAAAATATCCTCAGATTCTAGTTTACTCTGCAGCTGCAACGTACAATGTAAAAGGTTCAATGTTTCCAAAAGAAGAAGATACTTTCACAGGAGCAACAAGACTAACCGCGGCTATGGTTGAAGCTGCATCCGTTATGCAATTTGGGATTATGGAATTTGCAATTGCAAATGCAGTAGAATTATTTGGACCTGCTTCTGCCATTGTCTTTTCTCTGGCGACAATTGCAGCTGGGATTAATTACATAGAAAGCAAAGTAGCTTCAGCGCAGTTGGTGAGCGGCAAAGATAACCCCATATCTGCATATTTAAAAGCAAAAGACGGCGGTTGGTCGGCACATCTGGTTCCTTATGGTTGTGACGAAAAGTAGCAAAATAAATAGAAAACAACAGAAAAAAATATAAAGAACTAATAGAAAAAGTTCTTTACTTTTACGTTACACACTATAAAACAAGATTACGCCGATTCGATGGCAAAATCAAAAATTGTAAAGATAAATCCAAGTTTAATTCATTAAAAAAATATTACTGAGAAAATGTTTCCAAATCAAAATAATTTAAATCTGTGGCGACAATCCTATCTCGCTAATGTGAAAGAAGCAGACAAAATGAGAATGAGGAAAATATACTGACTGGTACGACAGCAACAACATTACAGCCGGCATAATTTACCGCAACATTAAAATCTCCAATATAAACTACTATCTGCAATATTATCTAAAACATCTGAATAAAGAATAAATCAGCGTATAAATATTTGGACGGAGAATTGAAAAGTCCTATAGCAGTATGTAAATTATAAGACTCAGCTAAAGATGTAACTACGGATTTAGGAGTTAGACTGTCGTCTTAAAGTTTAAAGTTGTTTATGTCCCAGAATTTTAAAATTTTGCCAATGTATATAGTCAAATATAGGTTATTGACTTTTTGCGTTTATAATGTAAAAATAAAATGTAAATTAACTAAATATCTCAAAAGTATATTTTATTCTGCAGACATTGTAGTATTTAAAACATAAATGTGGATTTTGCCGAGAGGTTTAAAATATACTAAACAATAAACAACAAGGATGAATAGGTGCGTATATACTTTAAATCTTTAATTATCAGCATTTGTTTAATTTTTTTATTTTCTACTTTAGGATTTTCTGTATATAAGGAGAAGCATATGAGTAAATTTGAACTTAAAAATACGCCGCAGTGGCGAAGCCTTGAAAAAAACTATAAAGAAACTAAAAAACTTCATTTGAGAGATTTGTTTAAAGACGAAAATAGATTTAATAAGTTTTCTATACGCGATAACAATTTAGGCATAACTTTTGATTATTCAAAAAATATTATAAATTCAGAGACTTTCAAGCTTTTGATAGAATTTGTAAAAGCTGCAAGAGTAAACGAATATGCAAAAAAGATGTTCTCTGGAGAAAAGATAAACTGGACTGAAAAAAGAGCTGTTCTGCATACAGCTTTGAGAAACAGAAGTAATACGCCTGTTTGTGTTGACGGGAAAGACGTTATGCCTGAAATTAATGCGGTTCTCGAGAAAATGGAGAGATTTAGTAACGATTTAAGAGGCGGAAAATGGCGCGGTGCAACAGGCAAAAAAATTACAGATGTTGTGAACATCGGTATAGGTGGATCAGACTTAGGACCTAAAATGGTCTGCGAAGCGTTAAAATACTATGCCGACGGACCAAACGTTTATTTTGTTTCTAACATCGACGGTGCGGATATACACGAAGTTTTAAAAAAATTAAACCCAGAAACTACTCTTTTTATAGTTGCTTCAAAAACTTTTACAACTCTTGAAACAATTACAAACGCTTTAACGGCAAGAGGTTGGCTTACCGGTAAGCTTGGCGATAAAGCTGTCGCAAACCATTTTGTCGCGCTTTCCACAAATGTAAAAAAAGTCAAGGAATTCGGTATTGACGAAAAAAATATGTTTGAATTTTGGGATTTTGTCGGCGGCAGATATTCGCTGTGGTCTGCAATAGGGTTACCTATTGCCTGTTATATAGGTTTTGATAAATTTCTTGAACTTTTAGAGGGCGCTCACTACATAGATCAGCATTTTTTAAACACTCCTTACGAAAAAAATATACCCGTGATTATGGCTGTTTTGGGGTTTTGGTATAATAACTTTTTTGGAGCTTCAAGCCATGCAGTTTTACCTTATAGTCAATATTTGCATAGGTTTCCCGCATACTTGCAACAGGGGGACATGGAAAGCAACGGCAAAACTATAAACTTTGAAGGAAATAGAGTCGATTATGAAACTGGACCGATAATTTGGGGCGAACCGGGTACAAACGGTCAGCATTCTTTTTATCAGCTTGTTCATCAGGGAACAAAATTTATTCCCTGCGATTTTATAGGTTTTGTAAATCCGCCTAAAAAAGTTGGAGATCATCACGAAAAACTTATGGCAAACTATTTTGCTCAGACAGAAGCTTTGGCTTTTGGACTCACCAAAGACGAAGTTATCGAAAACCTAAAAAAAGCGGGTATTTCTCTTGCGGATATAGAAATCCTAACTCCGCACAAAATATTTGAAGGCAATAAACCTACAAACAGTATATTAATTGATGAACTTACGCCTAAAACACTCGGAGCTTTAATTGCTTTATACGAACATAAAATATTTGTTCAAGGAATTATATGGCGCATAAACAGTTTTGACCAGTGGGGTGTTGAACTCGGAAAAGTTTTAGCAAATGTTATTCTGCCGGAACTTAAAGGACAAGCTGATAATAAACATGATAATTCAACAAAAAATCTAATAAGAATTTTCAATCACAATAAAAAATAATTGCATATTAGTTACCATCCCTCTGCCCTTTTCCCTCGCTCTGCAGGAAAGGAAGGATGAATAAAGCTAGAAGGGAAAGATAAAATGATAAACTGTATGCAACCGTCAAAACAAAATCGCAGAAAATACATATTAGACATGACTAGCGCACAGTTGAAAACAGCTGTAAAGTCTATAATTGGACAAGATTACAGAATAAATCAAATTATTGAATGGGTTTACGTAAAAAGAGCTATTTCTTTTGAATATTTTACAAATCTTCCAAAAGAATTGAGAGAACAACTCAGCGAAAGGTTTTTCTTAAGGATATTAAAGACAGTAAAAAAAGAAAAATCTGTAATCGACGGTACAACTAGATATACTTTCCAGACGGCGGATAAAAAATATTTTTTTGCTGTTTTTCTTCCTGCAAAAGATAAAAATTCAGTATGTATTTCATCACAGATAGGTTGTCCCGTAATGTGTGCTTTTTGTTCATCTGGAAAAGTCAAATTTACAAGAAACTTAAGCAGAGGAGAGATAATAGAGCAGATTCTACAGATTGAAAACGATACCAAAGAAAAAGTTTCGGGAGTCTTATTTATGGGTATGGGCGAGCCTATGCTTAATTTTAATAATATCACTTCTGTTTTGGATTCACTCTTATCAAACAAAGAATTTGGTATAGGTAAAAGACATATAACGGTTTCAAGCGTAGGCATTGTTCCGTTAATAAAAAGACTTGCAGATGGTAATTCCGGCATTCGACTTGCCATTTCCATACATGCTGTTGATGAAAAACAAAGAAAAAAGTTAATTCCGAATAATTTTGGTTTTAGTATTAAAGATATATTAAATACGGGAAAGTATTATCTTAAAAAAACAAATTCACGCCTTACAATAGAATATGTTCTTATAAAGGGAATTAACAACTCCGCAGCAGATGCACACAAGCTCGCAAGGCTGTTAAAACAGCACAATCTTCTAAACCCTGACGTTCAGGTAAACTTAATACCTTTTAATCCTATAACCGATGCACAATTCCAAACGCCGCATCAGGAATCAATCCAAAAATTTAAAAATATCTTGAAACTTAACGGCATTACAGTTAATATAAGACAGGCAAAAGGGACAGATATTAATGCCGCCTGCGGACAACTCGGTCATTGAAACCGTGCTTTAATTTTTATAGAATTTTTTAACTAAAAAGTAATAGGTGAACCTATGGGTAGCCGGAGAGAAGCGAGAGAATGTTCTTTACAGATGCTTTATGTGGTAGATAACTGTAATGCTCCGATTGAAAGCATATATGATTCTTTTATAGAGTGTTTCCCAAAAGGCGAAGCTTATAGAACGTTTACAATAAATTTGTTTAAGGGAGTTTGTAAGAATAAGGAAGATATAGATTCTATAATTAGGCAATACGCGAAAAACTGGGAACTTGAAAGAATGGCAGTTATTGACCGTAATATTATACGACTTGCAACTTATGAAATCATGACTACTCCGGATACTCCAATTAAAGTTGTAATAGACGAAGCTGTAGAAATTTCTAAAAAATATTCTACAAAGGACTCAAGTAAGTTTGTCAATGGTATTTTAGATAAACTTAAAATCATAAGAACGCAGAGAAATCCAAAGTAAAAAAAGTTGTTTGCTGACATTCCGAACAAACCCGGTCTGTTCGGTGGGTGATATCAACGATTATGGAAAATATCCAAAGCCGTATCGATTATTTAAGGAAAGAGCTGCTACGGCATAACAGTCTTTATTATGAAAAGAACAATCCCGAAATATCCGACAGCGAATATGACAGTCTTGTAAAAGAACTTGAACGAATCGAAAGAGAAAATCCTCTTTTTGCTTCGTCGAATTCTCCGACACAAAAAGTATCAGGTTTTGCTTCATCATCTTTTGAGCAGGTGAAACATTCCTCTCCGATGCTTTCATTAGATAATACTTATTCGCAGGAAGAAACTGCAAAATGGTATGAAAGAATCAAAAAAAATCTTGACAACAAAAACATAGAATTTACAATCGAGCCGAAAGTTGACGGGGTGAGCGCAAGTTTAACTTATATAAACGGTATTTTAATCACAGGCGCAACTCGCGGTGACGGAGAAACTGGCGAAGATATAACGGAAAATATAAAAACGATAAAAAATGTTCCACATAAACTTGAAACATACAATCCTCCGCATCTCTTTGAATTGCGTGGTGAAGTTTACATAGATAAGTTGGATTTTGAAAAACTAAATAAAGAAATACTTGTGTCATGTGGACAAAAATTTGCCAATCCTAGAAATGCAGCAGCAGGTTCTTTAAGACAAAAAAATCCACAGGTCACGACCGAAAGAAAACTCCGCTTCTTTGTACACTCTTTCGGAAAAATAGACGAAAAGCAATTTGAAAATCAGTCGGATTTTCTGCAGTACTGCCGAGAATGTGGATTTCAATTACAGGATAATTTCAAAATATGCCATTCTCTGAAAGAAATAACGGATTTCATAGATATTATGATAGACAAGAGAGATCTGCTGCATTATGAAATTGACGGGATTGTAATTAAAGTGAACAGTTTACAACTGCAAAAGGAATTGGGATATACAAATAAAAGTCCAAGGTGGGCTATAGCATTTAAGTTCCCTGCAAAACAGGCAACGACAAGGTTAAGTAAAATTCGTATACAGGTAGGACGCACTGGAATAATAACACCGTCGGCAATTTTAGAGCCTGTTATGCTTGCGGGTGTTAAAATATCGCACGCCACATTGCATAATTTTGAAGAAATTGAGCGTCTTAACGCAAACGAAGGCGACACTGTTTTAATAGAGCGTGCAGGTGATGTTATTCCTAAAATAGTTAAAGTCGCAAAAAAAAGGAGCAAGGGGGTTTTTAAGCCTCCGCGTTATTGCCCGTCGTGCAACAGCAATATCGTCAAAGAAAATGAATACGAAGTTGCATACAGATGTATTAATCCCGAGTGTCCGGCACAGTTTAGAAGACATATAATACATTTTGTAAGTAGAAATGCCATGGATATTGACGGATTTGGCGAAGCAATAATAGACCAGCTTCTCAATAAAAAAAAATTGCAGATTCTCGCCGACATATTCCATTTAAAATACGATGACTTTATCGAGCTTAACTTATTTAAAGAAAAGAAAACCAATAACTTGATGAAAGCAATTACAGCAAGCAAAAAACAACCTTTGAGTAAGCTGTTGTTTGCTTTAGGAATACGCCACATCGGGGGAAAAATTTCCGAGATTGTTGCAAAGAGATTTAAAAATATGGATGCCCTGTTTAACGCGAGCATTGAGGACTTTACGAGAATTCCTGAAATCGGCGACGTTCTAGCATTGTCCTTAAAAGAATTTTTTGAGAATAAAACTGTGCGGAAAGTAATAGATAATCTGATTGATGCCGGCATAAATATGCTTGAACCTGAAACAGAGCAATCCGGTACGCAGCTCGACGGCAAAGTATTTGTTTTAACCGGAGAACTCAAAAACCGCACAAGAGAACAGGCAAGCGGAGTTATAAAGTCACTCGGAGGAAAAGTTAATTCTTCTGTAAGTAAAAAAACAGATTATATTCTCGCTGGAGCAAATACAGGATCAAAGCTCAAAAAAGCAAAAGAATTAAATATAAAAATTATTGATGAAACAGAATTTGATACATTAATCGGAAAATAAACGTCAGAATTTACCTATAGTTGTCAGGAAATGCAAAATTCTAAAGAAGCAATCTATATTAGTTAAAAATTCAGATTCTTTTAACTGCGCAATTTTGCAACGACTACAAGGTGCAGAAAATGAAACAGCAAATTGGAATAATTTATCAAGATGAGAACATTTTAGTTGTAAATAAACCGTCCGATATGCTTGTTATTCCAGACCAACATAATCGTGAAAATGAAACGCTTGTCGGAATACTAAAAAACCGATTAAAGCAAAAAATATGGGTGGTTCATAGAATCGACCGCGATACCACGGGAGTTCTGGTGTTTGCAAAAAACCCGGAAGCCCACAGAAACATAAGCATACAATTTGAAAACTCAAAAGTCCGCAAAAAATACATTGCTCTATTGTCAGGAGTTTTAGAAGAAGGCGAAGGGACGATAAATAAGCCCATTCTTATTTCCGGAAGAGATGTACGTATTGATATAAATGGGAAAGAATCTATAACTAATTTTAAAGTTTTAGAGAATTTCAAGAGCTACACTTTAGTCAATGCTCTGCCTCTTACCGGTAGAAGACATCAGATAAGAATACATTTTTGGAGTCTCGGGCATCCGCTTGCAATAGACGATGAATACGGTACCTCAGATCCAATATTCCTATCGTTACTCAAGCGCAACTATAAAATAAAAAGCGGTAGAAGTGAAAAACCGCTTATTTCAAGACTTACGCTTCACGCTGCGACTTTAACTTTAACGTTGCCGGGCAATGAAGACGAAAAAACTTTTGAAGCACAGTTGCCTAAAGATTTTGAAATTACAATAAAACAGCTTCGTAAATACGGAAAATAATCACTGTGTTTTGCTATCTCCTCTGACTCTGTCTATTCTTTTCTACCATTGTAATGCGGAGGGATCGCAATTTAACGGCGGGAAGGAAAGGGCGGCTGTAATCCACGGAAACAGTACAGCTAAAAATGAGGAGCATATAAAATGGCAAGCAGAGTATATTTTCTTTCTTGGAAAAGAAGAAACGAACTGTATAATTTTTTAAAATCTGCAATGATATTTAATTATGTAGAAGCGAGAAATTTTATAGCTATAAAAGTACATTTCGGCGAAGAAGGTAATAAAGGATATATCAAGCCTGAATATATTTCGCAAGTTGTGAAAATTACCCGAGAAAAAAATGCTTATCCATTTTTAACTGACGCAAGTACGATTTATGTAGGCAAAAGATCTGATGCATATCACCATCTCCTTATTGCAAATAAACATGGATTTACCATTGAAAAATGCGGATGTCCCGTAATTATTGCAGACGGATTAATAGGCAACACCGAAGAAAATATTGAAGTTAACTTAAAGCACTTTAAAACAGTTGCCATAGCGCGGGAAATATACAATGCCGACAGGCTTATATTTATTAGCCATTTTAAAGGTCACGAGATAACAGGATTCGGTGGAACGCTGAAAAACATAGGTATGGGTTGCGGAAGCAAAGCTGGCAAATACGCTATGCACCATTTGTCAAAACCTACAGTAGATCAGAAACTCTGCATGGGATGCGGGACATGCGTTAAACACTGTTATCAAGAAGCATTGTCGCTTGCAAACAAAAAAGTAGTTATGGACACCGAAAAATGCGTTGGGTGCGGACAGTGCATAGTAAATTGCCTGTTTAAAGTTTTTGAACTAAAATGGAATGAAGATCCTCCTGCAGTTCAAGAAAAAATAATTGAATATGCGGTAGGAGTTCTAAAAGATAAAAAAAGTGCGTATATAAACTTTTTAAATCATATAAGCAAATACTGCGACTGCTTTGGTCTTGCCCAAAACGAGTCTCTTATGGACGATGTCGGAATTGTTGCCGGAATAGATCCCGTTGCTGTAGATCAGGCAAGTTATGATTTGGTAAACAAAGCTTTCGGAAAAAATTTCTTTAAAGGAATATATCCTGAAATAGATTCCACAACTCAATTAAAATATGCGGAAGAATTGGGATTAGGAACCAGAGATTATGAACTGATAAAATACTAATTTTATAATTACACGAGATAGTAAAATCTTAAAGGTTTTGCGTTAAAGCGATATCTGATAAATACTACATCATAATAAAATGAGAATTGAAAAAATTGAAAAAATAAAATTTAAAAAAAATATGTTCAAAGTATTTTTTGAAAATAGCGAAAGCTTGGCAATTTTCGCTGACAGCATCGTTAAATTCGGGATCAGAACAGGGATCAATATTTCGGAAAACGACTATAAACAGCTTGCATCTTACGACAAATTAAAAAGAGCAACTTCTGACGCATTGGTTTTGGTGTCAAAAAGATCTTACAGCGCTAAAAGCCTATGCGCAAAACTTATCCAGAAAGGTTACGATTCCGAAAACGCAATAAAAGCTGTTAGAAAACTTAAAGAGCTAAACTATATTAACGACAAAAAATTTGCAAAAATTTGTGCGGATTATTTATCGCAAAAAGGAAAAGGAGAATTTGCAATAAGAGCTGAACTTGAAGAACAAGGTATAGAGGAAAGTTTAATAAACGAAGCTTTGGAAATAATCAAAACAAATATCGAGCCTTATGAACAGATTATTAAGATACTAAAAACAAAATTTGAAAAATTTAGCGGAAAAGATAAAAATGAAGCGAGAAGAATAGCATCGTTCTTATTAAGAAGAGGCTTTTCTTATCAAGATATAACGAAAGCATTTAGAGCGCGTTCACTTTGAGATAGAATGTAAAAATGTTTTTATCAAATAATAAGGAGAACATTATGTCAACAGCATTGTTGAGCGTTTCAGACAAAACAGGAATTATCGATTTTGCAAAGGAATTGAAAACATTGGGTTGGAATATAATTTCTAGCGGTGGAACAGCGAAAACTTTGAAAGAAAATTCTATTGAATGCCGCGAAATATCTGAAGTCACAGAGTTCCCCGAAATTTTAGACGGCAGAGTAAAAACGTTAAACCCCAAAATCCACGGCGGAATTCTTGCAGTAAAGAATAAAGCCGACCATATTGAACAGCTAAAACGTCACGGAATAGGAACAATAGATATCGTGGTTGTGAGTTTATACCCTTTTGAAGCAACAATAAACGAAATACCAAAACCGGTAGATAAAAAAATAAATCAGAACGTTATAGAAAATATAGATATCGGCGGAGTCGCTCTCTTGAGAGCCGCGGCAAAAAACTACAAAGATGTTATTGTTATATGCGACGTAAATGACTATAAAACTGTTATTGAAAACCTGAAAAATAATTCTATCTCAGAAGAACTAAAACTCACTTTGGCGGCAAAAGCTTTTCGTCATACGGCATATTATGATTCCTTAATTTCAACTTATTTAACCTATGAAAAATTTCCTTCGGAAGCCGCAATACCGCTTAAAAAACTTTCAGAATTAAGATACGGAGAAAATCCGCATCAGGGAGCAGCGTTATATTCTAACGGCACAGAACGGGACAAACCTGTCGTAATATCCGCAAAAAAGCTTCACGGGAAAGAGTTGTCTTACAACAACTATCTTGATTTGGAAGCTGCGTGGCGACTGGTGTGCGAATTTAATAATCCGGCGTGTGCTATAATCAAACATAATAATCCTTGTGGTTGTGCGGAAAGTACAGATATAACCTCTTTGGAGCCTGATCCTTACAATTGCAATCCGCTTCGTACCGATTTTGCTAATGAGTTATCTGATATCAAAGATGTCTATTTAAAAGCTTTAGCCTGCGACCCGGTGAGTGCTTTTGGCGGCATAATAGCGTTTAACAAGCCTGTTGAAAAAGATACAGCCGCCGAAGTAAGCAAATTATTCGTTGAGTGCATTATAGCTCCAGGTTATTCTGAAGATGCTTTGGATATTCTAACGCAGAAAAAAAATATCAGGATTTTAATACAAGAAATACTATATAAAGAAGAAAAAAACCTTATTGAATATAGAATAATGTCTCATGGAATGCTTGCGCAGGACAGAGACAATCAGCTTTTGATTGAAAAAAAACTTATGACAAAACGCAGTCCGACAAAAGAGGAGAACGAATCTTTAGATTTCGCATGGAAAGTTTCCAAACATGTTAAATCAAACGCTATTATTCTCGTAAGAGGAAGACAGACGGTAGGAATAGGTGCGGGACAGATGAGTCGTATTGACTCATTAAAGATAGCGGCTGAAAAAATGAAGGGCGTTAAAAGCGGATTAGATGAAAAAAAATTCCCGCTTATCCTTGCATCAGACGCTTTTTTTCCATTCCCTGATGTAGTTGAAGAATCCGCTAAAATCGGCGTTACGGCAATAGTACAGCCCGGAGGTTCAATAAAGGATAATGAATCAATTAAAACCGCAGATGAGAGAAATATAGCGATGATTGCCACAGGTATGAGGCATTTCAAACATTGATATGAAAATAGATTTTACGTCGATTTCAACCCTGTGTTTTCTGTTTTTTTATAAAAAGACACATATTACAAGACAACGTCAGATTATTATCAGCACAGTTACGCAGAACTTATTCGGTGTGCTATTATCGGAATTAGAACGCATATTATATAGAGTATATAGTGTTTCATTGCATAATTACAGCAGCCATCACAGTGTAAATATTATAGAAAAAAGTTTGATGTTGTTTTTAACAAAATTGATTTGCTAGAGAAAAAAAGAGTCTGAAATCGCAGAACGGCAAATTGCAAAAGTAAAGGTTTTAAATGTAAATTGGAATACTCAATTAAAAAATTTTTTAAAGGAAAACTTATAACGCATGTAACAAGGGAAATCTTAATCGGTAATGTTTTCAATTATTACTCTTGACCCCAGTGAAAAAATATTTACAATATATCTTTAAATTCCTTTAGCAGATAGGTAAAGATGAGGTTTCCAGATTTAGCAATATTCTGATGTTACTGTTAGAGAAATTGAAACGTATGCCGTGAAAAATTTTGTTAAATCTTTCCCTGTCAAAAATAAGAGAAAATTAAATGAACTGAAAAATAAATATATATATTGATAAAAAAATGAAACAAGAAAAAAAGAAAATTGCTATTTCAGACATAGTGGCGCTAAAAAAAGATTTCGAATTCAAAGGACTTAATACAGTATGCCGAAGTGCGAAATGCCCTAATATAGGAGAATGTTTTAGAAGAAGAACCGCAACCTTTATGATATTAGGTAAATACTGTACTAGGAAATGCGATTTCTGTGCTGTAGAGAAATATAATCCTGAACCTGTGGATGTAAACGAACCGTCAAAAATTGCAAAGACAATTAAACAGCTCGGACTTTCATACAGTGTTATAACTTCTGTAACGAGAGATGATCTGCCGGACGGCGGAGCAGAACACTTCGCAAAGACAATTAATGAAATAAAAGCCCTTCTTCCCGAAAATAAAATCGAAGTTCTTGTCCCGGATTTTTCAGGTAATACAAAATTCATTGATGTTGTTTTGAATGCAAAACCAGACGTTTTTTCACATAATTTAGAGACGGTCCACGCTTTATACAGTAAAGTAAGAAAAGGAGCTGACTATAGACGTTCTCTTGAAATTTTAAGATATGTAAAAGTCTCAGGTTTTAAAGTTAAAACAGGTATAATGTTGGGACTTGGCGAAACTGAAAAGCAAGTTTTTGAAACAATTAAAGATATAAAAAATACAAATATCGATACTCTTACAATAGGGCAGTACCTTGCTCCGACAAAAAAGCATTACCCCGTAATCAAAGAATATACCCCAAAAGAATTTAAAATGATGGAAGATTTTGCTGTTTCAATAGGAATAAAGCAAGTCGTTTCTGGCAGATACGTCCGCAGCTCATATTTAGCAGAAGAAAACTTCAAGAGACTTTAAAATTTTCTGCCGACATGAGCATAAAAAACAAAGTATCCTTCTCGAGAAATTCTATCAGGAATCTATACTGCTAATTGGTTCTGCTATTTCTTCTTCGAATGTGAGGACATGAAGGGCAAATAAAAGACTTTGTCATTGTCGTATCATAATCAAGAGAATGGAGTAACTGAAGTATCTATAACAACTAGATTCTCTAAATATCGGGTGTCTAAGTTATCATTATTTCTAGTCATTTAGAGAATAATCGAAGATAGAAGAAAAGGGCTCAACTGTCAAAATGAAGGGGAGAGACAGGATATCTATTTTTCGCAGAAATAACGCAACAAAGTGTTCTGATAGTTCAATTAATTGCATCACCATCTGTCATTTCCAAAAGATATACTTTAAAAGATTTTTTATAACTTACCATTATTTATCATTCTCAGAGAGGCATAGTCTTTGAAAAACTATGTATTCATGATTCTGCCATTTTATCAAACTAAAACGATTTTAAAAAGAACAGAATCAAATTATTTTAAATCGTTTAAGGGCATTATCAATGATGAAGATAAAGAAGATATTGAATTAGAAATACGGGATACTGGTAAAAAATACGCTGAGTTTAGTTGAATTTACCATAAAAAAGTGCGATGAAAAACCTGAAAGATACAGTGGAGTTTGGTGTGTTTTTGACAAAGATGAATTTTGATAAGAACATGGATTTTGATAATGCAATTAAGAAATAGAAGAAAGCAAAGAAAAAGGTGAAATTAATATGTTTGCCGCATTATTAAACGAATGTTTTGAAATTTGGTATATGCTTCACTATCACTATTACATACCAGTCTTAAATAGAAAACAATAAAAAGACGAACTTAATAAAAATTTTAAAGATGATGATTCTAAAACGACATATAAGAAAAATGATAAAACAATATACGAATTTTTTTAAAAAAGATGTAATAAATTCCACAGAGAGATTATTATATGAACATCATAAAAATAACATATCAAATCATAAAAAGAATCCTGCAACTACAGTTTATAAATTAGTTAAAAGACTTAATGAATTTATAAACTAGCAGTTTCCCTACCTAAAATTAAAGTCAGAAATAAAACACTTTGTAAAAATTTTCCTTTTTATAAAAAAGCTATTGAAGATATGATAGAATAAAAGTATATCTAAAAGAACACAGCTGAGATATAGCGTTGTTTAGTGTGCAGTAACACATTATATTGATAAATAAAAATTTGAAAGCACAAAAAGTTTAAAAACGGGAAGCTAGTTATGAAAGCATTTTAAGTTGACACAAAAGGTTATAATTTGAACAAAACGTACTTATCAGGACTTGGCGGCAGTGCTAAAGCTCACTATTTATTTAGACGCATATCTGAAATACAAAGCGGCGACGACAGTATAAGAAAAATTTCAGATTTGCGTATTTTTGCTTTTGTCAAAGACGGGGAACTCAATTCTTTTTATAACGATTTACATTCTTTTTTTAACTCTCTTCCTTCACTCGACGCACAATACCAGAAAATGATTCGGCAAAGCTATGGTTTTAACTCAGACTCTCATCCCGCTCCCAGTCATTCATACCCTGCTATTGATATATTCATACTTCCATCGGACGATATGCAACAGAGAACTTTTACAATAGATAAAATAAAAAATTTGCAAAGTTTCGTTGTGTGTGCTACTAATATTTCAATTAATTCTCCCGTATCAGATCCCAAAAATAATATCGGCATTGCTGCCGTACAAAATCAAAAGTACGATTTCAATAATTTAGTAACATCGCTTTCTTCTTTCGGTTATACGAGAACATGTTTTGTCGAAGATAAACTGCAATTTGCGGTAAGGGGCGATATCATAGATATTTGGCCTGTTGCAAGCGAGACGCCTTTCAGAATACTTTTTGAATATGATACAGTCGAAGCCATAAGAGTCTTTGATCCGGGGAATCAGCTTTCAAACGTTTTTATCAATGAGGTTAAAATACTGCCTGTAACTCTTTCAGAATGCAATTCAACAATCAAAGATTACTTTAACTTTAACGGCAAAGGCAATACTATACTCTATTTTGATTACCCGATTGATGAAGAAATGGAAAAATCGTTTAATGAGTATGAACTCGTCATAAATGATATGTTAAATTCTCAGTCGCAGTGTCAAGGGTACAAAAGTTTTACTGGATTTCAAGGCAACATAAATTTTTTTTTAAATCTACTTAAAAGTTTCGCTGAAAATAGCGCAACAATAAAAATTTATTGTACAAGCAACAGCGAACGCGAACGTATTTTAAATATATTCTATGAAAACCGTTGGAATTATAAAAGTCCTGAATTTTTATATGGCAATTTATCACAGGGATTTTATTTAGAAGATGCCAAAATACTGTGTATTTCAAGTCGAGAAATGCTGTACAGGAAAAAGCCCGTAAGCTTCCCCAAAATAAAAGGCGGTAGACGCTTGGAAGGTATCTGGGAAATATCGGCAGGCGATTATGTGGTTCATGAAAAATATGGAATTGGGCGTTATATAGGATTGAAAATCATTTCCAGGGAAAACAGCAGTTCAGAATATTTGTGCATAGAATACAAAAACGGCGATAAACTCTACGTCCCGCCAGAAGAAATAAAAGCCGTAAAAAAGTATATAGGTATTGAGGGCGTTAAACCTAAGCTGTATTCTATGGACACTCTTAACTGGGAAAAAGTAAAATCAAAAGCACGCAAAGCTGCTGCAGAATTTGCGAAAGAACTTTTAAAACTTTACGTTAAAAGAAGTCTGATAAAAAGAAAGCCTTTCGGTCCGGAAACAACATGGGAAAAAGACCTTGAAAATACTTTTCCTTATGAAGAAACACCTGATCAGCTCAAGGCAATTGAGGACATAAAAAATGATTTTCTTAAACCCTATCCAATGGAAAGGCTTGTCTGTGGCGATGTGGGATATGGCAAGACAGAAGTTGCCGTACGCGCTGCATTTAAAGCAGCTCAAGATGGTATGCAGACCGCTGTTTTAGTGCCCACTACTGTTTTGGCACAACAGCATTACAATACTTTTTATAATAGACTTTCTCTTTTCCCGGTAAAAGTTGCCGTGATCAGCAGATTTCAGTCTAAAGCAAAACAAAAAGAGATAATGCAAAATCTAGAAAATGGACTGATTGACATTATAGTTGGTACTCACAGACTTTTACAAAAAGATGTAAAATTCAAAAATTTGGGTTTATTGGTAATTGACGAAGAACATAGGTTTGGCGTAAAACAGAAAGAAAAAATTAAGTCAATGAAAAAGAATATTGATATTTTAATGCTTTCAGCAACACCTATTCCCAGAACATTGTCCTCGGCATTGTCGGGTTTCAGAGATTTGTCTGTAATAGAAACTCCACCGTCCGGTAGATTGTCTATAGAAACAAGCCTTTCATTATATGACGAAAAACTCATCAAAAATATTATTGAAGCGGAGCTTTCAAGAGACGGACAGATTTTTTACGTTTACAATAAAATTGAAACAATTCTTACAAAAGCCGCAAGTATCAAAGAATTTGTACCGGACATAAAACTTGGTGTTGTACATGGTCAGATGAAAGCAAAAGATATTGAAGAAATTATGTGGAAATTTACAAACATGGAACTGGATGCTTTGTTAGCTACAACAATAATAGAATCGGGCTTAGATATACCGTCGGTTAATACCATGATAATTGAAGAAGCGGAAAATTTTGGACTCTCACAGCTTTATCAGTTAAGGGGCAGAATAGGCAGAGACAGAAAAAAAGCGCATTGTTACTTATTCTACAAGGACAAGACTCTGAACGATAAAGCTGTTAAAAGACTTGAAGCGATTAAAGAATTTAGTGAACTTGGGTCAGGTTTCAGCCTTGCCCTTAAAGACTTGGAAATAAGAGGAGCTGGGAGTATACTTTCCTCGAGTCAACACGGCTTTATAAGGGATATAGGATATGATATGTTTGCAAAGCTTCTTGAAGAAGAGGGTAAAAAAGTTAAAGGAAATTTGTCCGAAGCGCAAGAAAAGAAAAATATTGTGATAGATTTACAAATTAATGCATTAATTCCGCATAAGTACATTGAAGATGAAGACATAAGAATTTTATTCTACAGAAAACTTTCCGATGCACAGGATATCAAAGCAATAGAAAAAATAAAGAGTGAACTCCTCGACCGTTTTGGGAAAATTCCCGATGAAACGCAAATGTTATTTGAAATAATGAATTTAAGGATTGCTGCTGAAAAACTTAATATTGAAAGAATAGCTGAGGATAATAGCTATATATATATGTATTTTTCTCAAAAAGCTGATTTCTCAAAAGCAGACATAACAAAACTTACAAATGATTATTTAAAAACAATAGAATTTACAGCAGGCAAATATTATGTGCTTAAACTAAAAAAAGATATGATAATAGCAAATAGTTTAGAATATCTCAAAAAATTCCTCTCCCGGCTCGGATTTTATATACGAGTTTAATAATTATAAAACTACAATTATGCGTTACCGGGATATTATAACCAAAAAAGACACCGCAGAAAACATCTATCCACTTTTATTGTTTTTAATCTTTTTCACTAAAACCACGTCATAATAAAAGACACTGCTATTACGCCGTTTAGCCTATAGTTTTTAACAATTATTGGTACTCTCGTTAAAGTCTGTGTGAATTGACAGATAAAATTATCTTTTTATATAATATACGTTTGGAAATAAGGGGAAGTTTATGATAGCATTGACTGGCGTAGCAGACGATATGAGCAACTGTTTTTTTGAGAAATTAAATCAAGAAGACATGAAAGACATTTTCGTTGTTAATTATCTTAATGACAGTAGAAAACGAAAAATTTTTCCCGGCAAAAATTTTTACAATTATACACAAAAAACTGACTTTTTTAACGCCGTAATAAACAGGCAAATTCCAAACACCAAGCTATTGTACATCTTATTAGCGCATACAGTTTTACAACTTTTTCCACCGCAGACTATTACACAAAAACAATTATAAATATTCTAAAGTCCTTTTTTCTTTGGACTTTTGAAGTTGTAATTTCTTTCATTTATGCTTTGTCTGCTGAAACGCCCGGAGATGAAAAATGCAATTGTGACAACAATACATCAAAAGCAAAAAGCTTGTCGTATTTAAATATTTACGTTTTTTTTCAAAACATATGTTTTGATTTATGACTTTTGAATAACAGTCATATTAATAAAGCTACCGGTATAAAACTCTTCATCTTTTTAGTTCGAACGAATGCCATAAGGGCGATTACGCAGCATAATTTGTTAAAGTCGCGATGAGGTCTTTAACAAGGAATCAATAAAACTACTCAATAAGTCCTACGGTGAGAATTACGCGGATAATGAACAACTCAGAAGTTGCAATAAAAGGTGCCATTCAAGTATTTTTTATTTAAAAGTCCGTTAAAAATGAAAGTTTTTAATCTTGGTATGGGAAAATCAAGAACATGGAATGATGTGCAAAATCTATGTTTGCAGCTGTCAGTAAAAAAGAAAACATAGGATATATTGAAATACCTGATTATTTAAAGTGTCAAAATATCAATACTTTATGCAGGTAAAAGTGAATAGTCTCAGAAATGCGGATTATAGAAAACCTTTTATAGAGTCTGAAGATTCCGTTAAAGACTACTGTTCCTATTAAAAAAATAAATCTTATTTATGATAGCGGTCTGAATATGAAACTTTTGAAATTGATATCTTTATTTAAAAAACAGACTGTTTTAGTTATTGGCGATGTGATGATTGACAAATTCATATGGGGAAAAGTAAAAAGAATTTCTCCTGAGGCGCCTGTTCCTATCATAGAGGTTACAAAAGAAACAGAAACTCTCGGAGGAGCAGCAAATGTTGCAAATAATATAACGGCTTTGGGGGGTAAGGCATTTATAGTGAGTGCAATCGGTGAAGATGCTAACGGGAAATCTTTAGTTAAAATGCTTTCAGAAAAAGGAATAAGTTCGGATTGCTTGGTCTATGATCCGCAAAGACCGACAATCATAAAAATGAGGATTATAGCGTCAGGTCAGCAGGTTGCCAGAGTAGATAAAGAAGTAAAAGGTTTTTTTAATCACCACACTGAATTAAAAATCGTAGAAAATATAGAGAAACTGATACCTAAAGTAAGCGCTGTGATAATTTCCGATTATGGTAAAGGAGTTGTAAGTTCTAAAGTTCTCAAAAGTACGATTTCTCTTGCAAGAAAGTATAAAATACCGGTTACGGTTGATCCCAAAGTAAAGCATTTCAAAAAATATAGAAAAGTTACGGCAATAACTCCAAATGAAAAAGAAGCAATTATAGGAATGAGTGCAAAAAATATAGAAACTGATGAAGATATAGCGTCACTCGGCAAAAAAATTCTTAAGACTCTGAATTCTGATTCTGTTCTTATTACACGCGGTGAAAAAGGAATGACACTTATTCAAAGCAACGATAAGATTAAAAATATTCCTACAAGAGCAAAAGAGGTTTATGATGTTACAGGTGCTGGAGATACGGTTATATCAACAATGACTCTGGCATTGGCTGCAAAAGCAGAATTGGCAAACGCTGCAGAGATTGCCAATTTTGCTGCAGGAATAGTTGTCGGAAAACTTGGAACAGCAACGACAAATCCACGTGAACTTGAAAAAACAATAAGGGATTCTTATAAAAAATGAAAACATCTATAATTATACCGTCAAGATATGGTTCAGGTCGGTTCCCCGGCAAGCCTTTGGCATTAATAAAAGGAAAACCTCTCATACAGTTTACTTTGGAGAGGGTTAAAAAGTGCAAAGAGGTTGATTTCATAGCAGTTGCAACCGATGATGAGCGTATTTATGACGCTGTAAAAAAGATGGGATTTAATGTTTTTATGACGCCAAAAACCTGTAAAAGTGGCACAGACAGAATTGCCTTCACGGCATTAAAATTTTTGAAAGATTACGGCATTTTTATTAATGTACAGTGTGACGAACCTCTTATAGAACCCAATCTTATAGATAAATTGGCACTTTTGCTTAAAAAAGATAAATCTCTTGAATATATAACTGCCGCTTCCCCGATAATCAAAGAAGAATTTACAAAGAATCCCAATGCTATTAAAGTCGTCTTTGATAAAAATGGATACGCACTATATTTTTCAAGATTCGCAATACCTTACAATAGAGAAAATATAAAAGTTAAATATTATAAGCATATAGGAATATACGGATACAAGAGAAAATCTCTGCTGGAGTTTTCAAAAAATAAAATGTCGCCTTTAGAAAAATCTGAAAGCCTTGAGCAGTTGAGAATTTTGGAAAACGGCAAAAAAATAAAAATTGTTATCACAAAACATAATTCTATAGGTGTTGATACACCCGAAGATGCTTCAGAGCTTGAAAAGTATTTGTAAGGATTGCCAATGCAAAGTAAACAGATAAAAGTCGGTAAAAATGTTATTCTTGCAAATGATAAACCGTTTGTTGTCATAGCGGGACCGTGCGTTATTGAGAGCGAAAAACATGTTTTAAGATTAGCTGAGAATTTAAAAAAAATAACTTCTGAATTAAAAATTCCTTTCATTTTTAAAGCTTCTTATGACAAAGCAAACCGTTCATCATGTAGTTCCTACAGAGGACCTGGTGTCGAAGAAGGACTTAATATCCTCACAAAAGTGAAAAAAGAATTAAATTTAGTCGTTACTACGGATGTTCACAATGAAAATCAGGTTCCAAAAGCTGCTCAAGCCGTAGATTTTCTGCAAGTGCCTGCATTTTTATCTCGTCAGACAGATTTACTAAAAGCATGCGCCATCACGGGCAAGCCTGTTAACATCAAAAAAGGACAGTTTCTGGCTCCTGAAGATATGTTTAACATTGTTAAAAAGGTAGAAAACTTTGGCAATAAAAATTTAGCACTTACTGAAAGAGGTACTTCTTTTGGGTATCACAATCTTATTGTAGATTTCAGAGGCTTAGAAATAATGAAGCAAACGGGATATCCGGTTATTTTTGATACGGCGCACAGCGTTCAGCTTCCCGGATATCATAAAACATGCAGTGGAGGAAACAGAGAATTTATTTTACCTCTTTCAAAAGCGGCGGCAGCGATAGGAATTGCTGCATTATTTTTGGAAGTTCATGAAAACCCTGATAAAGCTCTTTCCGACGCATCAAACAGCGTCGACTTAAAATATTTTAAACAAATACTCAGGTATACAAAAGTTATAGACGGAGTGACAAAATAAAATTTAAGATTTCTTAAAAAAGTTAAACCGCAGTTTGAAGAATCAGGGAAAATAGCGGTATATAAACCCCAAAGGAAAAAATACGAAAATAATATTTTATTGAAATCTGCATAAGACTGTACACAAGAACCCCCGAGAATATTTTTTTGTGTATTATTGTGCTGATATTATTTTGAAATCGGTATGAGGTAAAATTTTGCGATTAAGACACGATTTAAGTACAGCGATAGTAAAGAAACGGTGGAGAAACGATGAAAAATAAAAAAGACATTGTAAAAAAGGCAAAGAACATTAAACTTTTGGCCTGCGATGTCGACGGTATCCTGACGCATGGCGAAATGATAGTATTAAATAATGGCGAAGAGATAAAAATATGGAATGTTAAAGATGGAACAGGATACAATCAACTTTCAAAAATATCTCCAAAAATTAAAACCGCATGGATAACAGGTAGGCAGTCCTCTCAAGTTGAAAAACATGCAAAGAATATGAGTATTGATTATCTCATTCAAAACTGTATAAATAAAATGGTGGCTTTGGAAAAAATATTAAAAGAAAGCGGACTTAAAGTGTCTGAAACGGCATATATTGGTGATGATATAATAGATATATCCGTATTAAAGGCGGCAAGACTTTCAGTATGCCCTATGAACGCCTGCGAAGATGTAAAAAAATATGTCGATTACGTTTCAATTCTTAACGGCGGCGAAGGTATTGTAAGAGAAGTAATAGAACTTATTATGAAAGCAAAGGGTGAGTGGAAAAAATCTTTGGACAGATATACATGCTGAGAGATATTTTACAAGAATTCTCAAGAATTTATTATTACAGAACATTTATTTTCTCCAAAAAATGGGACAAATATCTAAAAAGATAGTGCAAAGCTCAAGTCTTGAGAGTGAAGTTAGCAGTAAAAATAACATTTGTATTTTCCTGTTCATTTCTCTTTTTATGCTCCCGACTGTAGTCCTTTAAAAGAAAGGGTAACCGGTATGAATTTTTGTAAAAGATACAATATATGGCTTATAACAATTCTTTCCGTTTTCATGCTTTTTGGTTGTAATACGGAAAAAGTTGATATTGAAGGAACTCCGCCTACGTCTGAACAAATGATAGAGAAGTTCACAATAACGGCAATGCGTGAAGGGAAACTGGAAATGGTTTTGAAAGCGGAATCCGCTGTTGTAGATGAAAGTAAAAATGTCGCCCATCTAAAATTTCCTGTAATAAAGTTTTATAATGAAGGCAATTATCTTTCAACTTTTGTTGCCGAAAGCGCTGATATAAATATGTCCTCGTATGACATTAAAGGCAATGGCAAGTGTACTGTAGATAGTGCAAATAATGAACATCTGCAGACTGTGGATTTGATGTACAGCGAAAAAGAAGGATTAATTTATAGCAATAATCCAGTTAAGATTATAAGACCCGGAGAAAAGGTATATGGCACAAGCTTTAGATCTGACACAAAATTAAATAAGATGGTCATTAAAAATCAAAGGATTTCAATTGATTAAATTAAATGGCTTATTATTTATAATTTTTATATTTACCGCTATTTCTTTTGCCGACGGTGCTTCCATAAAGACTACTATAACGGGAGATGAAATGGAAGTAAGAAAAGCTGGAGAAATTACGATTTTAAAAGGTAATTCAAAAGTTGTCAGTGATCAAAATGCGATAACAGCTCATAGAATAATTTACGACAAAAAAAACTCTGTTCTTTCAGCATTCGACCACGTTATGTTATCGTCAAAGATGCAAGACGGCAGACAGTTTGAAATACACGGAAGTTTTGCACATTACTACATAAATGACAAAAAGGGAAAATTCTGGGGAGATAATACCACAGCCAAATACTTTATGCAGAATAATTCGTCACCGCCGTTCACTTTAAATGCACAAGAAATTTATATTGACAGAAACCTAGAAGTTTTGAACGCTTATAATGATGTTGTAGTTACGGCTACGGGTGGAACAATTTATTCAGATAACGTCGCTTTTAATGGAAAAACGTTTAACGCTGTTTTCCAAAAATATGAAAAAAGACCTGTAGTGGATATTTCTTACGATGATAATAAAGGATATTATGAAGCGGACGAGATAGTTTTTCAAGGATCTGATGGTGATAAAAAAATAATTATGAACGGTTCTGTTACAGGAAAAATTAAAATGGAAGATAAACACAATGATATTAAGAACTAAAGATTTATTTAAAAAGTACAAATATCGAACGGTTGTAAATGGTGTAAGCATAAGTATAAAACAGGGCGAAGTCATCGGTTTGCTTGGACCTAACGGAGCGGGAAAAACCACAACTTTTTACATGACGGTCGGTCTTGTAAAACCTTATGACGGCAGTATTTATCTTGATGATACGGAAATAACGAACTGGACTATGTACCGAAGAGCAAGAGCCGGAGTCGGATATCTTTCTCAGGAACCTTCAATATTTAGAAAACTTACCGTTGAAGATAATCTTATATCCATAGCTCAGATGCTTCCCATTTCAAAAGCCGAACAAAAAGAAAAAATCAATTTGCTACTTAAGGATTTCAACCTTGTAGAACTACGCAAACAGTTAAGCGTCACGCTGTCTGGCGGAGAAAAAAGAAGGCTGGAAATTGCAAGATCCTTGATAACAGATCCTAAATTTTTGCTTTTGGATGAACCGTTTGTAGGAATTGATCCAATAACGGTTGATGATATACAAAAAATCATTAAAAAATTAAAAGAGAAAAACCTTGGCATTTTTATAACAGACCACAACGTTAGAGAAACTCTTGAGATTATTGACAGAGCCTATATAATTCATGAAGGAAAAATTTTGTTTGAGGGAAATGCAAAAGAATTACTCGAAAATTCTAAAACCAGAAAATTCTATTTAGGCAACAACTTTAAGATGTGATTGCCGTAGTCAACCACATTTAAAAGATTGAAATCAACAATAGCATCAAAGCAATAGAATGAAAAACAGAGCAAACAAGAACAAATCGATTCCGAAAGACAAACAACAAATTAGTGCAATTCAGAAGTGAATAAAATTATTGTAATAATTAAAGTGAATTTTATACATTTATGACAAGAAAACAGTACTTGCTTACGCGGTAAAGGAGAAAGGAATGCAGATTAATATTACAGCAAGACATCTGAAACTGTCCGATTCAATCGACTTTTATGTCCGCAAAAAGATCATAAAAGTTGGTAAATTTTATGACAGCGAAGATGTATGGGTGCATGTGATATTGTCCATTGAAAAAAACAGACATATAACAGAGGTCGTTTTTCATATAGGTAAACTTGCTTTTAAAGCAAAAGAACAATCCTCAGATTTATATGTTTCAATAGATATGTCAATAGCCAAACTTGAAAAACAACTCAAAAAACAGAAAGAGATTTCAAAACTCCATAGAAAAGGTAACTTAAAAGTTCTAAAAAATAAAAAACACAACACTAAAAAAGTGTTTTCTTATGATACTGTAGAAAATTCAAGAATAAAAATTTCCGAGATAAAACATTTTGACCTGAAACCTGTAACTGCAGAAGAAGCTATCAATGAAATGGATAATTTCGGGTACAGAGTTTATATGTTTAAAGATAGCTCAAACGACAAAATAAACGTCCTTTATCGCAATGAGAGCGGATCAATAGTCCTTTTAGAACCCAACGAAATGTAAATACGAGAGAGGAGAAAAAATGAAAATTATGGATTTTTTGAGTCAAGACGCAATTATTGTAGATCTCAAGTCAACAGATAGAAAATCAGCAATTATTGAGCTTGTGGAAATTCTAAAAGACACAAAAAAAGTTAAAAAAACAGATGAGATTACTAACGTCATTTTGGAGAGAGAAAAACTCGGTTCTACGGGAATCGGACAGGGGATTGCAATACCTCATGGCAAAATCAATATTTTGCAAAAACAGATAGGAGTACTGGGTATTTCGCGTAAGGGCATAGAATTTAATTCTCTCGATGGAGAACCGGTTCATATAATTTTTCTTCTAGTTGGACCTATTGAAGTGACAGGACAGCATTTGAAAGCACTGTCAAAAATTTCAAGACTTTTTAAAAACAAATTTCTAAGACAAGCTATAAGAGATGCCGTTACGCCGGAAGAAATCATAAAAATAATACAACAAGAGGATACTTATTAATCTTATGGACGTAGACACACTTCTTAAAGAAAAAAGCAAAGATTTTAAACTTGAACTCTTGACAGGATACGGCGGACTTAACAGAAAAATTACGGTACCCGATGTTAACAGGCCGGGTCTTGGGTTTACTGGATTTTTTGAGCATTTCTCGTATGAGCGCACGCAGATTATAGGAACAAGCGAGTATACTTATTTAAAACATTTGGACTATAAAGCTCAGACAAAAATTTTAAATAAGATATTTTCTCATGAAAATGCCGTATGCTGCATTCTAACGAGAGGACTTGAACCCACTGAGGCAATGATGAAAATATTTGCCGACCTGAACATCTCGCTTTTGAGGACAAAATTAAGTTCTTCTTCATTTATAGGGGATTTAATTTATTATTTAGACAAGAAACTTGCACCTTCAATTAAGATACATGGAGTTATGACAAATGTTTACTGTCTCGGCATTTTGCTTGTCGGCAAATCGGCGATAGGCAAATCGGAGTGCGCTCTTGAACTTATAAAAAAAGGGCATAAGTTTGTCGCCGATGACGTCATAAATATCAGAAAACGTTCCGGACGCTCTTTAGTGGGAAGCAGTATTGAAATTGTAAAACATCTTATAGAAGTAAGGGGCATAGGAATAGTAAATATAAAAGATCTTTTCGGCATAGGAAATATTCTAGATGAATCCCGTGTAGAGCTTGTAATAAAACTTGAGGAATGGGATCCTCTGAAGAAATACGAAAGAATGGGTCTCGATGAACATTACACTGAATTTTTAGGTGTAAAAGTTCCTGAAATCACGATTCCAGTAGCTCCCGGTAGAAACCTTGCCGGACTTGTCGAAGTGGCAAGTTTAAACCAAAGACTTAAGAACAAAGGATATTCTACAATGAAAGATTTGAGTGGCAAACTGCAAAAAGAGATAAATAAAAATAGTTTATGACAAAATTTTATATAATCTCAGGAATGTCAGGTGCGGGAAAAAGTCAGGCTCTCAAAATTTTTGAGGATTTTGGCTTTGTCTGCGTTGATAATATACCCGTTCAGATGGTCGCTGATTTTACCGATATATGTCTTAAAAATTCTGGCAAATACAAAAATGTGGTAATAAGCGTAGATTCGCGTGCCGGAGAAGCTCTTGAATCTTTCAAAGATTTACTTGCCGTTTTTAAAAAGAGAAATATTGGTTATAAAGTTATTTTTTTTAATGCTTCTGATTCTATTTTGCTCAGACGCTATTCGGAAACACGTCGTCGGCATCCTCTTGGAAAATCAGTTTTTGAAGGAATAAAACTCGAAAGAAAAATTATGGACAAAATTCTCGCGGTTGCAGACGAAGTTATAGATACTTCAGATATTACGATAGGAGAGCTAAAAAAAGTAATTTCAGCACTTGCAGGCATTCAGCGGTCCGGAAAACAGCATTTAAATATTTCAGTTCTTTCTTTCGGGTACAAATACGGGTTGCCCACTGACGCCAATATAATTTATGATGTGCGTTTTATAGCAAATCCAAACTATGTACACGGATTGAAACTTAAGACAGGCAGAGATGAAGTCGTTAGAAGATATATAGAAACCCAAAAAGAATTTAAGGTTTTTTTTAACATATTTTCAAAACTTATAGAGAAAACTCTTCCTGGATATATTAAGGAAGGCAAGAGTTATCTGACTATAGCAATAGGATGTACGGGAGGGCGACACAGATCGGTTTTTGCGGCTGAAAAACTTGCCGGATTTTTAAAAAGCAGAAAGTATAAAGTAAAAATTAATCATAGAGATATTTTGCACTAATTAACGTTTGATAAAAATTGTTATATTTATGACATTATGATGTATGTTTTACGAGAATCGAGAATCAAGATTATAGACTTTCAGATTGTGCAGTGTCGATATAAAACTTTAATCACGGTACAGAATATTTGATCGTGCCATCAAAAATAAAGGGACGACTCCTTCAGAAAACTTGCAAAAATGTATGAAAAAAAATATGCGATTTATAAATTTTAAAACGATAAAACATGCGTTAAAACTGTAAAGAAAGTTTTTTTATTTTGTTTTTTTGCACAGGAGAATCTGAAAGATGATTAAAATTGTTATCGCAACACATGGGAAACTGGCACAGGAACTGGTAAATTCCGCAGAGCTTATTTCTGGGAGACAGTCCAACCTCTATGTTATTAAAAAAAGTGACAATGACAGTTTAGCACAAATGCAGGAAAGAATAAGTAATCTTTTAAAAAATATAGATGATGAAGATGGAACTTTGGTGCTTACTGATATGTTTGGAGGAACTCCCTGCAATGCCTCGGCCTCAATATGCGGATCTTTTAATACGGAAATTCTTTCCGGCGTCAATCTTCCTATGGTGTTATCTGCGATATCTTCAAATAAAAATGCGAAAGCTGTTTCAGATTTAGTGGAAAAGGTTTTACTTGATGGACAAAAAAGCATAATAAATGTTAAAAAAATGTTATTCAAAAAATAAAAAAATATTTTTCTCTCACTGCTCTCTATATCATGCCATTACAAAACGAATTAAAGATAATGGCATCAGACTCAGAGAGGGGAAATTAAGATATGTAGCCCACAGTCATGTAACAGGTAGGAATGAGACTGTGAGAGTATACGAGGATAAAGACTTAAGCTTTGATTTGTTGAATAAAACGAGGGTATAATGCCTATAGTTTTGGTAAGAATAGACGACAGACTGGTACATGGACAGATAGTGCAAGGCTGGCTGAAAACAATAGATGTTAACACTATATTAATTGCTTCAGATATAGTTGTACAGGATACTATGCAGCAGATGCTTATGGCTATGGCCGTACCGCACAATATAAAACTTGATATAAAAAGCCCGAAAGATGCGACAAATGCAATTATAAGCGGAAAATACAATAAAGAAAGAGTAATGGTCTTGGCTGTAAGTCCATCTGACATACTATATATGATAGAAAACGGAGCAAATTTTAAGTCCGTAAACATCGGTGGAATGCATTTTATAAGCGGGAAAAGACAGCTTTTATATAATCTTTGTGTAAACGACAATGATGTGGAAAATCTCTACAAAATATGTATTAGAGCTATTGAAATAGAAGGACGTGTTCTCCCTGAAGACGAGAGAATAAATATCATACCTCTGATAGAAAGAGAATATAAAGCAATGTGCAAGCGGTAAAACGAAGATAAATTTATCTTTTTCGCTTTTACGCACAATTTGCCAGACAGATGAAAATTTCGATTGTGCTTTTAAAAAAATTTATCAGGCGATACAATGGAAATGATTTTAAATTCAGATAGCAAATATGACGGAATTTGTCGCGGACACAGTAGTTGCAATATTTGTAAAGTGTACTATTTTTAATCATGGAAAACTCAAAGAAATTTCTTTTGGAGCGATATAAATTTTAAATAATAATGGATACGCTAATGGAAAATATTGTTTTTCTTGCGTTTATTGCAGCTTTGTGTACTGTGGACATAATTGCGTTTGGACAATTCATGATATGCCGTCCAATATTTTGTGCTCCTCTCATAGGCTTTTTTATGAGTGATATCAGTACAGGACTTTGGATAGGAATGATAGCAGAAATGATTTGGATAAATGCAATACCTATGGGCGTAGCCGTTCCTATTGATGCCTCTCCTATAGGCATTTTATCTACTTTCTGGGTTTGTAAATATTTTATGAATTCACAGGAAGCTGCAATATGGGGTTTGATTTTAGCTATACCGTTCGCATATTTATACAGAGGAATAGACATTTCTGGAAGAAATTTTAATATTAAGATAATGCACTGGGTGGAGAAAGGAATACAAAACGAAAAGTATGGACGAATAAACCTAGGCATAATTGTAGGCGTGTTCTTTTTTGTTGCAAGAGCATTTCTGTTTTACGTATTTGCAATGGTTGTCGGCGGATGGATATATAAAGGCATCTATTTACAATTTCCGGAACCCATTCTTATCGGTTTTAAAAAGGCTTGGTATCTACTGCCCATAGCCGGTTTGGGGATGGTTATATACAATCTCACAAATGTAAAGCCTCTATTCTTGAAGCACCATAATCACCATCACCACCATCATCATCATCGTCACCCACGCCGAAATTGGAACTCGCCAAGGTTTTTCCACAACCGTCGTAGAAACATAAAAATTCTATTTTTGAGTCATTGGGATGATTAAAATATATTCCAAAATGTTTTTAAGGGCACTTTTTTTACAGGCATTATGGAACTATGAGAGAATGCAAAACATTGGACTTTTATTTGTGTTGAAACCTTTTTTATATAAAATTTATTTGAGTGAAGATAAACGGAAGGAAGCTCTTTTAAGACATACAGGATTTTTTAATACGCATCCTTATATGTCTAACATGATAATTATAGTTATCGCAAACATGGAAAAGGAAATAGCTAAAGGCAACTGCAGCGAAAAAGTTTCCGAAGTAAATATGATTAAAAGCGTAATGGAAGGACCTTTAGCCGCAATAGGCGATTCATTTTTTTGGGGGACATTAAGACCTTTAATGGCACTTATAAGCATATTTATACTGATTATTTTAAAAGCACCAGATAGTCGATTTGCAGCGTATGGTGTTTTAGTTCCCTTAGTGTTTATTTCCCTCTATAATGCCGTGCATATTCTCATAAGATATCGTCTTATTTTTATGGGTTTTCTATTTGACAAAAAAAATATTGCCAATTTATCAAAACTTGATTTTAAGTTCTTGTGGAAAATGGGTCGCCTTGGCAAAGTTATAATTCCTATCACCGTATTATTTTTATACTTAAAAGTTTTTGGATTTGGACCTGAAAGTGTGTCTTCCGGAGCTAATATACAAATTGTATTTAAATATAGCGCTGTGCTTGCGCTTTCAGTTCTTGTATCAAAGAAATTTGGCTCAGTTCCTCTGTTTTACGGCGTAATATTGACATGTATTATAATGTCATATTTAGGAATGTAAAAGATGAAAAAAAAAGTTATTGTTGTTTCAAATAAAATGGGTTTACACGCAAGACCTGCAGCTATGCTTGTGCAAACTACGAACGGATATCAGTCTACGGTTAAAATTTTAAAAGATGATTTTGAAGTTGATGCAAAAAGCATTATGGGTGTTATGACTTTGGCTGCAGGGCAAGGAAGCGAATTGAACTTTGTCGCCGATGGTCCCGATGAAAATGAAGTTTTAATTGCGATTGAAAATTTGTTTGAATCTAAATTTGGTGAATAGGAGAGAAAATGCCTAATAAAAAAGACATTATCATCAAAGGCGTTGCGGCATCACCGGGAATTGCCATTGGTAAAGTTTTTCTTCTTGAAAATGATGATATCTGCCTCATTCGCAAAGAAATACCTGAGAATGCGAGGAAAGATGAAAAAAAGCGTTTAAACGATGCCATTGAAAAAACTAAAGCTGAACTTAAAATAACCCATGATAAAATTAACAACGTTCTTGGCAAAAACTATGCACAGATAGCCGATGTTCATCTCTTAATTTTAGAAGATCCAACAATAAGAAAAGATGTTGATAAACTTATAGATGACGGCGTCAATGTAGAATATGCAATTTTTAAAATTATAGATAAAATTGTTCGTTCTTTCGAAACCATAGAAGATGATTATTTCAGGGAAAGAAAACTCGACATTCAAGACGTAGGAAAGAAGATAATAGGAAATCTCCTTGGCAAACAAAGAAAAACTCTTGCGAACTCGAATGAAGATTCAATAGTGGTTGCCCACAATTTAACTCCCAGTGATACTGTTACGATAAAAGAAAAATTGGTCAAAGGTTTTGCTACGGATATTGGTGGAAAAACTTCACATACGGCAATTGTCGCTCAAGGACTTGCAATTCCTGCTGTTGCGGGTTTAAAAGTAATATCCTCGCAGGTAGAAGCTGACGACATTATAATTGTTGACGGAAACAAAGGCGAAGTTATCTTAAATCCATCGCCGGAAACTTTAGTAAAATATAAAAAAGAATACAACGTACAGTTTGCAATAAGAAAAAAACTTGAAAAATTAAAGGATTTACCAGCTGAAACAATCGATAACCACAAAGTTTTAATTTTTGCAAATATTGATAATCCCGACGAAGTACAGACAGTATTAGACAGCGGTGCTACGGGCATAGGACTTTACAGAACAGAATTTATGTACTTTAACCGCAATACTATGCCGTCGGAAGAAGAGCATTTTGAAAAATATTCTAAAGTCACAGAAGCAATGTCACCTTACCCAACCATCATAAGAACCATTGATTTGGGCGGAGACAAACTTACAAAAATGGGTCTTTTAAATATGGAACGGGAAGCAAACCCTTTTCTAGGCTTAAGAGCTATAAGACTCTGCCTTAAATATCCCGACATTTTTATTAATCAGTTAAGAGGTATTTTGAAAGCATCGGCTTATGGGAAAATCAGACTTATGTATCCCATGATATCGACGCTTACCGAACTTCATGAAGCAAACAAAATCCTCGAAAAAGTAAAGCAAGATTTAAAGAAAGAAAATATAAAGTTCGACGAAGAAATGGATGTGGGTTCAATGATAGAAGTACCGTCCGCCGCTATGATAATCGATGCTATCGCCAAAGAAGTTGACTTTGTTTCGATAGGGACCAACGATCTAATACAGTATACGCTTGCTGTTGACAGAGTAAACGAAAACGTTGCAAGTCTTTATGACCCCCTGCATCCTACGATTTTAAGATTTATTAAACATATTATAGATGAAAGTCATAAAGCGGGAATTGGCGTAGGTATGTGTGGCGAAATGGCAAGCGATCCGTACTATGCCCCTATTCTTTTGGGATTCGGACTTGATGAGTTTAGCGTAGCATCAGCACAGATCCCGAAAATTAAAAGAGTTATAAGAAGCATATCTTTTAAAAATGTCCAAGAAGTTGCAGAAGAAATTTTAAAATGTGGCGATAGAGATTCAATTTCAAAGATTATAAGCACCATTCAAATACAATAATATATTTCTTCTCTCTTCTCTTTCGAAGATGGAAGATGTTTAAATATTTCTGGATGTTTCTACTTAAGATATGCGTTATTGTTATATTTTTTGTCGTCATTTCGGACAAACTTAATCTGAGATTTTACCCAAATCTGCTATTTTCATTGTCTTTTTATTTACCATATGCGAAAGATAAAGCTTTCAGCAAATAGGTTGTGTTTAAGGAAAAAATAATAATGTCCAATATAAGGAACTTTTGCATTATAGCCCACATAGATCACGGTAAAAGTACGCTTGCTGATAGGCTTCTTGAATATACCGGTACAATTTCCCAAAGAGAAATGAAAAATCAGATTCTTGACGGCATGGATCTTGAAAGAGAAAGGGGAATAACTATAAAAGCCAAAGCTGTGAGAATGGATTATACAGATAGAAAAGGTGTAAAGTATATACTCAATTTGATTGACACTCCCGGTCATGTAGATTTTACTTACGAAGTGTCAAGATCTCTCGCTGCCTGCGAGGGTGCGATTTTGGTAATTGATGCAACACAGGGCGTAGAAGCTCAAACACTTGCAAATACTATGCTTGCAAGAAATGCAAAACTTAAGATTATTCCGGTGATAAACAAAATAGATTTGCCTACTGCCGACGTGGACAGCACTTATGAGCAGATGAAGGAAGGACTTAAAATTGATGCAGAACCTATACTTACAAGTGCGAAAGAAGGCATAGGCATAAGCGAGATAATTGATTCCGTGATCGCAAACGTTCCCTCAGCAAAAATCGTAAAAGAAGAACCTTTGTCAGCTTTAATTTTTGATTCATTCTACGATTCCTATCGAGGTGTTATAGTTATTATAAGAGTCTTTGACGGGAAAATAAGAAAGGGTATGAAAGTGAGATTTACGGCATCTAATGCAGAATATGAAGTGCTTGAAGTCGGATATATGAAAATAAAAATGATTGAATCTGATGAACTTTCATCAGGCGAAGTCGGATATGTAATTGCAGGAATAAAAGACATACACGACATAAAAATCGGTGATACGATTGTTGAAAGCGCAAATCCAACAAAGCATCTACATGAAGGATACAAAGAAATAAATCCTTTTGTTTTTGCAGGACTTTATCCCAACAGTACGTCTGAATATGACGGCTTAAAAACAGCTTTAGAAAAACTAAGACTTTCGGATTCTTCACTTGTCTATTTCCCTGAAACTTCTGTGGCTTTAGGTTTCGGATTCAGGTGCGGGTTTCTGGGGTCTCTGCATCTAGAAATAGTTAAAGAAAGACTTGAAAGAGAGTTTGGTTTGAATCTTTTGGTTACAGCACCAAATGTCGTGTATAAAGTAAAGTATAAAGGTAAATTTATTACAATAGATAATCCTGCAAAATTTCCGAATATTGCAGATATTGAGGAAATATGGGAGCCTTATGTTGAAGCAACGATAATCTGCTCTACAGATTATCTGGGTTCCATGTTTGATCTGTGCCAGAAAAGAAGAGGAAAACAAACATTGATGAAATATATGGACACCAAAATTGTGATACTTAAATATCATATGCCTCTTGCAGAAATTATTGTCGGTTTTTATGACGCTCTAAAATCAGCTTCAAAAGGGTATGCCTCTTTTGATTATGTGCATATTGATTCGCAGCTTGGCGACTTGTTAAAACTTGAAATTATGATAAATGCAGAAGTTGTCGACGCTTTTACTGTCATAGCTCATAAAGACAAAGCACAATCTGTTGCACATTATCTCACCGAAAAATTAAGAGGCATTATCCCGAGACACATGTTTGAAATCCCTATACAGGCAAAAATAAATAATAAAATAATTGCCAGAGAAACCATATCAGCAATGCGTAAAGACGTTCTTGCAAAATGTTACGGTGGCGATATAACGAGAAAACGTAAACTTCTTGAAAAACAAAGAGAAGGCAAACGCAAAATGAGACAGTTCGGCAAAGTGGATATACCACCGGAAGCTTTTATCGCAGTATTAAAAATAGATGAATAATAAATATGCAGGAAATATACGCTTTGCATCACTGCAGGACTGTACAGTCACTGTGACAATCCGTACTGTCGCCAGAGGTTTGTCGTTTTACTAAAAGAGGCTTATTATTATGATCATGGAACTGAAACTTTTTCTTGCAGGTTGTGTCCTTTTTACAATAGCTATGCTTATGCTCGCCATAAAAAAACTTTTTAAGACTCCGTCATCACAAAAACTCTTTAAAAGCATTTATTTATGGATTGATACGGGCTGGAGTGCCCTTATGTTAGCCTCTTTTATTATGTTTTTCTTTATACAGGCTTTCAAAATTCCATCAGGCAGCATGAGAGAAACTTTTTTGGAGGGTGATCATCTTTTTGCAAATAAATTTATTTACGGTTTTCATGTTCCATTTACTAACAGCGGAAAGCGGTACGCAGCTTTAGAAAATATAAAACGCGGAGACATTGTCGTTTTTCAGTGCCCGCCTGAAGCTTTGCCAATCTCCGAAAGAGAATCTGGAACAAAAAAAGACTACATAAAAAGATGCGTAGCTGTTGCGGGCGACGTAGTTGAAATAAAAGATAAAAAATTGTATATAAATAACATTCGCGTCGAAGAAGCATACGCAACTTTTAGCGATCATATGGTTTTTCAAAAATTCAACTTATTCAATACTCAGAGAGAATATCAGGACGCTTGGGAAAAAGGCAAATTTATTTCAGTTCCCACGTCTTTTGTAAGAGATAATTTCGGGCCTATTATTGTTCCTAAAAAGCATTATATGATGATGGGCGACAACAGAGATTTTTCTTTTGATTCACGCTTTTGGGGACCTCTGCCCGATAAATACATAAAGGGCAAAGCATTGTTCTTATATTGGCCAGTTAAACGTTGGAGGATAATATGACTTGGACTTCTTGGCTTATAATTGCGGTTGTTCTTATAATTTTTGAAATAGCAACGCCGTCGATTTTTTTCTTCATCTGCCTTGCGGTAGGTTCTGTTTTTGCAGCATTGGCAGCTTATTTTGGCATTTCAAGTTGGATCGGGTTTGTTATTTTTATAGTTACTTCCATATTATCTCTATATCTTATAAGACCGATATTTAAAAAAATGATAAATAAATCCGAAACTGTAAATTCAAATATTGACGTCCTTATAGGAATGGTAGCCGTAGTTACTGAAAGGATAACACCTTCAAAAATCGGTTTTGTAAAAGTTTTAAGCGAAATATGGAGAGCTGAATCTGATGTTGAACTTGAAGTAGGTGAAATAGTAAAAATAAAAAAGATAGACGGAACAACTCTTACAGTTAAAAAATGACATGAAAAAATATCGCTTTTGAGAGTTCAAAGCGTCTTGAGGACTTAGGAGAAATATTTTCACCTAGTTTAAAAAATATAGCATAATATAAATAAAAGTGGAGGGCAGAATGTCAGTGCTTATTTGGGCAGTTTTAGCTTTTATAGTTATTTTTATAGCGAATTCTGTAAAGATAGTAAGACAATACGAAAAGGGACTTGTTGAAACCTTAGGCAAATATACAGGTACAAAAGCTTCTGGAGCAAATATTATTATTCCAATATTTCAGAGAATGTTGAGAGTTGATATGAGAGAGCGCGTTATTGATGTCCCTCCGCAAAGTGTTATTACAAAAGACAATGTTTCCGTAATTGTGGATGCCATCATTTATTTTCAGGTTACAGATCCCGTAAAAGTAGTTTATAATATTGAAAACTTTGCAATTGCCGCTTTAAAACTTGCACAAACAAATTTGAGAAATGTAATTGGCGATATGGAATTGGACAGCACTCTTACATCAAGAGAGAAAATTAATACTCAGCTGAGAGTTGTAATGGATGAAGCTACAGATAAATGGGGCGTAAAAGTTACAAGGGTTGAAATACAAAAAATTGATCCTCCCAGAGACATTACCGACGCCATGTCAAAACAGATGAAAGCCGAAAGAGAAAAAAGAGCAAATATTTTAGAAGCCGAAGGCTTAAGACAAGCTGCGATTCTTAAAGCGGAAGGCGCAAAACAGGCTGTCATCCTTGATGCAGAAGCTGTAAAAGAAAAACAGGTTTTAGAAGCTACTGGCGAAGCTGAAGCAATAAGAAAAGTTGCGGAAGCTGAAAAATATAAAATTGAAGTAGTTTATAACGCCATACACGAAGGTAAACCGACCAATGACCTTATTGCTATTAAGTATCTCGAAGCGCTTGGTAAAGTTGCCGACGGACAGGCAACCAAAATTTTCCTGCCTTTAGAAACTGCCGGTGTCACAGCTTCAATAGGCGGTATAGCGGAATTGTTTAAAGACACATCTAAACTGGCAAAAACAAAATTCACCGGGTAACACTGTTACTCAAGCAAAAGATGTTCAAACCACTTTATCTTATTTTTGTTCCTTTTGTGCATGCGCTACAAAAGATAATAAGACAAGAAATACTTTAAAAGAGAACTTTCTCGTGATACCTCTCTTCTAAGAGAAGAAATAACGGTTACATAGAGAGTCATTTGGGTTGGTTTTGTTATTGCGGTGGTAAGAACGGCGTGCTATTTCAGTGGAAAGACAATCCCATCATAGAATCACTTCCGAAGGAAAAGATATTTTACACGGCTGAACTCACTCCAGTCGAGGCAGCTGTCTCTTTGTCGTCCGCTAAAGGCAAACTAAGGGTACGAATGAACAATAAAAGAGCAGCTTATGAACATTATGCCAGATTTGTTAAAAACCGTAAAAGAAATAAAGGCGCTGGAAATATTTGTTTACTGGCGGGACGCTGAATAACGCTGGTTTAAGCTCGACTATATACGGGAACAGAAAAATAACTTTTGATATGCTAGGTTTATACGTACATATTCCATTCTGTAAACAAAAATGTCCTTATTGCAGTTTTTTTTCGGTAAAATATGATGCTGGTTTGGCAGATAAATATATCGATGCTTTAATAAAACACGCAGAACAATTTAAAAATGAAAAAATAGTTTCAATATATGTCGGAGGCGGAACACCATCAGTACTATCTTTAAAACAAATACAAAAACTTTTACAAGCGTTAAATGCTATTTTCAATTTGTCGGCAGTACAAGAATTCACATTCGAGGCAAATCCCGAATCGGTTTCAAAAGAAAAATTGTGTCTTCTCAAACAATTTGGAGTAACTAGATTAAGTATAGGACTTCAATCCGTTGAAGATAAACCTCTTAAATTTTTGGGAAGAATACACGATTTTAAAAATTTTTGCGATGTTTACAATGCGGCAAGAAAAGAAGGTTTTGACAATATCAACATTGATTTAATATACGGTCTGCCAAATCAGACATTAAAAGACTGGGAACAAATTCTGAAAAGAACTTTGCTCTTTAAAAGCGAACATTTGTCTCTTTATCCATTATCAATAGAAGAAAGCACTCCTTTTTACAAAAACGACATAATTACAGACGATGATATTCAAAGAGATATGTACGACGAAACTACAGAGATATTGGCAAATAACGGATACAGTCATTATGAAATTTCGAACTGGTCTAAAAAAGAAAAAGAATCTGTTCACAATACAAATTACTGGCGCAATCTTGAATACATAGGTCTTGGTGCTGGAGCCGCAGGATATTTGGAAAAAAGAAGATATAAAAACACTGAAAATATTGAAAAATATATTGAGTTGTGTTTGTTATTGCAAGAAAAGAAAGAATATTGTTCCAAACGACACGACAATTTGTCACTTTTGAAAATAGAAAATGAGTATATATGTGATAAACTTTATAAAACAGAAACTATTATGCTCGGACTAAGGCTTTTAAACGAAGGAATAGATATTAATTTTTTTAACAATCCTAAACACCATAACGCGTTATCGGAATGTTTGAAGAACAATTTGCTGAAAATGAAAAACGGCAAAATAAAACTTGCCAAAGAATATGTTTTCGTTTTTAATCAAATCATTTCAAAATTCATAGCATAGGATAAAGCGCTACAAAGTAAAAAATAAAAAATTTAAATTATCTCTGGCTATTGCCTACAGAGGATTTCACAACGGCAAAACCTGCAATCTCAATATTGTAAAACCTGTATATCGGTAAATTGTAAAAGCAGTCAAATAAATTATATAATCAACGAAATAAGCAATTATTAATAAAGGGTATATCAAGATATGTTAAAAAGCATTTTAGGCGTGATTTTTGGATCCCAAAACAAAAGAGATATAAAAGCTATAAAACCGATAGTTGAACAAATTAATGCTTTTGAGATTTCTATAAAAAAACTTACAGACAGTGGGTTGAAAGCAAAAACCGTTGAATTTAGAGAGCGTCTCTCAAAAGGAGAAACTCAAGATGATATTTTACCCGAAGCTTTTGCATGCGTCAGAGAAGCCTCGGTAAGAACAATAGGGTTAAGGCATTTTGATGTGCAGCTCATAGGAGGATATATTCTTCATAAAGGCAAGATTGCCGAGATGAAAACCGGAGAGGGTAAAACTTTAGTCGCTACGCTTGCCACCTATCTCAATGCTTTACCTCAGACTGGTGTCCATATAGTGACAGTCAACGATTATCTTGCAAAAAGAGATAAAGAGTGGATGAGTCCAATCTATGAAAAACTCGGACTTACAGTAGGCAGTGTGGGGCAAGAAACGAAAACCGAAGAGAGAAGAATAGCCTACAACTGCGACATAACTTATGTCACAAATAACGAGCTTGGTTTTGATTATTTAAGAGATAATATGGTTATCGCGAAGGATGACAGAGTCCTTCGCCCTTTAAGTTATGCGATTATAGATGAAGTTGATTCAATTCTCATAGATGAAGCAAGAACTCCTCTTATTATTTCAGGTGCAGGCGAACAGTCAACAGACAAATATTATGTTTCAGACAGAATTATCCCTAGACTTAAAGGTAGAAAAATTACAGAAAATGAAGAAATAAAGGCAAAATATGACAACATTGATTTGGCAGAAGGGTACGATTATCTCATCGATGAAAAAAACCATTCGGCGGTTCTAACAGAACAGGGCGTTCAGAAAGCGGAAAAAATATTGGGAATAAAAAATATTTACGATGATTTACAGTCTGAGTGGGTGCATCACATAACGCAGGCTATAAAAGCCCATAATTTGTACCGTAAAGATGTAGAGTACGTAGTGAAAAACGGCGAGGTTATCATTGTCGACGAATTTACTGGAAGACTTATGCCGGGGAGAAGATGGTCTGACGGACTTCATCAGGCGATTGAAGCGAAGGAAAATCTAAGAATTGCAGAGGAAAATCAAACACTTGCGACAATAACATTTCAGAATTTCTTCAGAATGTATAAAAAAATCGCGGGCATGACTGGAACCGCGTCGACGGAGTCTGAGGAATTTTGGGAAATCTATAAGCTCGGTGTAGTTGAAGTGCCGACAAATAATCCTATGATAAGAAAAGATTACCCAGATGTTATATACAGAACTGAAAAAGAAAAATACAACGCAATAGTAAGTGAAATTGAATCTTTATGGAAAAAAGGACAGCCTGTGCTCGTGGGAACAAGATCAATAGAAAAATCCGAGAAGATTGCGACAATGCTTCGAAAAAAGGGTATTCCACACCATGTCTTAAATGCCAAGTATCACGAACTTGAAGCTCAAATTATCGCAGGTGCAGGTGCAAAAAGTGCGGTCACAATAGCCACAAATATGGCTGGCAGGGGAACTGATATTATTCTTGGGGCGGGCGATGCAATTCAAAATGAACAAGTTAAAAAATACGGCGGACTTCACATAATAGGCACGGAAAGACACGAATCGCGAAGAGTAGATAATCAGTTGAGAGGTCGCTCGGGCAGACAAGGAGATCCGGGATCTTCAAGATTTTTCCTTTCTATGGAAGACGAGCTTATGCGTCTTTTCGGTTCCGATAAAATATCTATAATGATGAAAAAACTAGGCTTAAAAGAAGGCGAAGATATACAGCATACATTGGTATCAAAAGCTGTAGAAAATGCTCAGAAGAAAGTTGAGGGAATGAATTTTGACATAAGAAAACAACTTATAGATTTTGACAATGTCATGAATAAGCAGAGGGAAGCTGTTTACAGGTTGAGAAACAGGATTCTCGACAGAGAAGACATAACAAATACAATTAAAGATATGATAAATGAATCAATAGAAGAAAAAATTACTGAATGGACTGTCGGAAAATATGCGGAAGAATGGGATTGGATAAGCATAGGAGCATGGTTGCTTAGAACTTTTGGTATCAAATATGAAATTAAAAATAAAAACGAAATGAATAATATAACCAGAGAATTCGTTCAATCCGATATTACCGGAAAAGCTTTTGAAGTATATGAAAAAAGAAAGGAAAAGATTGCGCTGGGGTTGATGTCCAGTATGCACAAAATGGTGCTTTTGCAAATGATAGATTCTTCATGGCGGGATCATCTATACGAACTTGATCAGCTAAGGCGCTGTATTGGATTTAGGGCTTATGCACAGAAAGATCCGAAAATCGAATACCAGAAAGAATCTTTTGCCTTGTTCGAATCCATGATGAAAAGGATAAGGGAAAATACGGTAGAGTATACATTTAAAGTTCAGATTGATACAAAGTCTCAAGAAGTAATAATAAATCCACAGGATTCAAATCTACCCCAAAAAAGTCCTGATTTTACAAAGAATGACGGCGGTAAAATTAAGCAGATTAAAACTGGAAATGTAAATAAGATAGGAAGAAATGCTCTCTGCCCGTGTGGAAGCGGAAAAAAGTATAAAAAATGTTGCGGCAGGTAAACGCGTAAAGTGCCTATCCTTACTTAAATCGGTAAAAAACAAACAAGCTGAAAGTATTTCCATTTCAAGCTTGCAATAATAATGTGACAGAAGACACAACAACTGTATATCCTCAATTTATATGTCCAAAATTTAAATTTATCAGATTGATGGAACTGAATATTTTATTGTTTTATTGCTAAAGAGCTACTTCAGGTATCACTTGAGATGACAGCTGAAGTTTACAAAATTTAATATATATGAATTTAAAAAAAATTATATTCTGCATAATAACAGGGTTATTGGCAGTCTGTGCATTTCCTAAAATAAATCTATTTTTCTTAGCGTGGATAGCATTTGTTCCGCTTATTTTTGTAACAATCAGATCAGAATTAAAAGGTTCTTTCTTTTATGGACTTCTTTCTGGATTTGTTTTTAACGCGGTAGGGCTTTACTGGCTTGTTCCGATGCTTCAGTTCAATACCGGTTCTTATATACAGGCATTAATAGCAGCTTGTATTTTATGGATATATCTTGCGTTGTACTGGGGGATGTGGTGTTTATATCTAAATTTCTCACAAAACATTCTGCGCAAAACTTTGCAAGATAATTCGTATTCAAACGTTATTCTAATTCTTTTCAGTGCATGTATGTGGGTTCTGCTTGAGTATATAAGAACATATTTTTTAACCGGTTTCCCATGGATGCTTATTGGGTATTCTCAATTTAAATTCACTGAAATCATACAAGTAGCCGAGTTTACTGGCGTGTACGGCGTATCTTTTCTTATAATATTTTGCAATTTGTGTTTTTATTTTTGGATTTCAATGCAAAAAGGAAATAAATATTTATATACAGCTTTGGCACTTATAATCACGTTTTCAATATTTGGAGCAGTCAGAACTTATAAGTTTAGATTTTTCGGCGATCAGGAATTTACTGTTGCCATTGTACAGCCCAACATCGATCAGGATAAAAAATGGGATCAGTTTTATAAAGACGATATTTTATTTAATCTTAAAAAATATGCTTCTGAAATTGCTGAAAATAAACCCGATTTGGTTATATGGCCAGAGGCTGTGCTTCCAGGTTTTATTCCCGAAGACAAACAATTATATGACATTACAAAGTACATAGTAAAGACAACGGGGAGTTTCAATATTATCGGTTCTCCATATAATGAAAATTATAGACAATTTAACGCTGCTTTGGCTTTCGAAAGCAGTGGTGATTATAAAGCGGTGCATAAAAAAAATCACCTAGTGCTTTTTGGAGAATATATTCCGCTTAAAACTCTGCTTTCAAAGTTTTTTGGTGTTTTGACCCAAATGGGAGACTTTGCCAAAGGTGAAGACACGGACATTTTTGACAATGGTCAAATATACGCCGGAGCAACTATATGTTCCGAGAATTTCTTTCCGGACATTTCAAGAAACTTTGTTCTTTCCGGAGCAAAAGTTCTTACAAATCATACAAACGATGCATGGTTTTTTAACACCGCTGCGCCGCATCAGCATTTTATTATGAACATATTCAGAGCAGTTGAGAACCGCAAAGCCGTTATAGTATCTGCGAATTCTGGGATTTCCGGCATAGTTGAAGCATCAGGCGTAATCGTTGAAAAAACCTCGTCATCACAAAATGTTCTGCTTACAGGTAAATTTCTCCAAAATGATTTTAAAACTTTTTATACAAAATATGGTGATTTATTCGTAAGTGCATGTGCCGGACTACTTTTAGCGCTATTAATACTTTTTAAACTGCGCAAACGAATAATCCCTAAAAGCTAAAATATTTTCTTCGCTGAAATTGCATTCAAGTATTATATTTAGAAATAAAACAACAAATCGCAAACTATGAGTCAAGACTGAAGTAAATGCAATAAAGCGAAAAAAGTTAAAAACCTCAAATATACTTTTATGACCATTTTAAAAGTTCAGGATTTCAATAAACTAGTATCTTCCCAAAAAATATCGCCTGCCTATTTATTTACAGGCGAAGAACCTTATCTTATAAATATGTGTCTTGATAAAATAGAAAAACTTATCGCTGCAGATAATTTAAACAAGGAGATTTTTTATGCCACTGAATCTTCTGCAGAGGACATTTTAAATGCTCTTCAAACACTTCCTTTTCTAAGCGAGAGGAGAATGGTTATCGTTAAAGATGTCAATAAGATAAAAGCAACTGATGCTCAGAGACTTACGGGATATTTATCAAACATAATTGAAACATCGTGTCTTATACTCTTGTACATTGATAATTATAAGAAAGAAACCGTTGTAAAAAGAAAAGAATTTATAAATAAATGTATTGCTTCAGAAAACTGTATTTCTGTAAACTGCAGGAAGCAATATGAAAATAAGGTAAAAGAATTTATAAAAAATGAATTTGCCAAAAAAGGTAAAGCGGTTTCATATGGTGTAATTTCAAGAATCATTGAAGAAAATGGCAATGATTTGCTGAACATTTCAAATGAGATAGAAAAATTATCATTATTTGCGGGAAGAAATAAAAAAGACATAATGCAAGAGGATTTAGAAAAAATTAGCGGATATACAAAAGAAGCAGATATATACGACTTGTCTTCCAACATAGAAGCGAGAGATTTAAAAAAGGCTATGTTTGTTTTGGAAAAACTTTTAAAAGAAGGCGAAGAGTCTATGATGATTCTCTCTGCAATTTCTTTAGCTGTAAGGAAAATGCTGAGCGCAAAAAGTATGATTGAAGAACAAAGTACATCCGCCGTTGAAACTGCCTCAACACTCAGAATACATAGTTTTTATGCAGGAACTTTTTTTACAAATTTAAAAAAACACAGTGCAAGAACATTAAAAGAAAGTCTAAAAATTATACTAGAAGCCGATATTGCAATTAAAACTGGAAGCAATGACGCAACATCAGCGTTGGAGAAAACTATATTATCTATATGCAAATAGATACTCTTATCCTTTACGCTAACTAACTTTTAAATACCTGGTGCTAAGAAAAAAAACACTGTTTTATCAAAAAAATAAAACGGTGTCTTTTAGATTTTATTGAAAACTATCTTACCATTCCTGCTACGAGTTTAGATAGTCTCGCTTTCTGATTTGAAGCCGCTTTAAAATGCACTACGTCTTTTTTTGCTGCTTTATCCCATTCTGAGAAAACTACAGTCAATTGTTCTTGAGCGGCTTTTGCATCCTTATTTCTCACGGCTTCTTCAACTTTTTTTACTGAAGTTCTTATTTTGCTTTTTATTGCTGAATTCCTTGCAGTTCTTTTTATTGTTTTTCTTGCTTCTTTAAGAGCAGATGTATGCCTACCTGTTTTAAGCTTTGCCATTGCCGCACTCCTCTTCAAATATTTGTTTTCATATGTATATAGAATATAGACGACTTAAAATTATACCTTAAAGCCCCAATATAGTCAAATCCTATGAAATGTTAATATTGGCAAATTTTACAGTTTTTTCTTTTTACCACATCTTTAACTCTGTATGTATTTTCGATACCGTTAAAAATCAAAATTTTATTTCTAAGACAATGCAGTCCTAAAATAAATTTTATTGTCTCTAAAGCCTGCATGGATCCTATTATTCCAGCTATTGCTCCAAATATTCCGAATGTTTTTGATGTCAAATCAGTTGACGGCTTAAAAGGATATATGCACTGAAAACAGCTTGTATTTTCTTTTGGCACTATTGTTGTTAAAATTCCTTCAAACTCGCATACCGCACCGCATACCAAAGGCATGGAGCTTTTATAAGCCGACGCATTTATTAAGTACCTGTCTGGAAAGTTGTCCACAGCGTCTATTAAAATATCATAATTTTTAAAAATATCGCCAGCATTATCTTCTGTAAGTCTTTGCGAATATATCGTAACTTCAACGTCGGGATTAAATTTTTCAAGTTTTGTTTTTGCGATTTCCGCTTTTTGTTTTCCCAGTTCTGTGGGAGTATAAAGAATTTGCCTGTTTAAATTGCTCGGAGACACAACGTCAAAATCACACAAACCGATATGTCCTATGCCTGCCGCTGCAAGATATGTAAGCGCAGGACTTCCGAGTCCTCCCGCTCCGCATACAAGCACTTTTGAATCAAAAAGCTTTTGCTGTCCATCTTCTCCTATATCTTTAAGTAATAGCTGTCTTTGGTATCTTTCAAGATTATTTTTCATCTCATCCGCCTCCTACAAATCTCAATATTTCAAGAGTATCTCCGTCTTTGAGCATAATTCCTGGAATACTCTCTGAATTGATAACTTCAAAATTATGTTCTATTGTTACTCCTATAGGATCAATGTTATTACTTTTTAGAAAATTAATTATGTCCGTACTTTTTTCCAATTCTTTGTTTTCTCCGTTGACTTTAATAGTAATCATTTATTGTCTCCTTTATCTTTTTAATAGTAAACTCTATGTTTCCTGATGCCGTTATTTCAGTCACCATACATATATTTTCGGGATTATACTTGTAAATTTCTAGAAGATTTGAGAGTTTAATTCCGCCTATTGCAACTTTTGGAATTTTAATATTCTTTACGCAAAAATCCAAATACTCAAGCCCTACAGGATCTACAACATTATCTTTTGTAAAAGTTTTGTATATAGGTCCCACACCTATATAATCAGCTCCGTTTTCTACAGCAAGAAGCGCTTGCTTCGGCAAATGAGTTGATATTCCTATGGCTATGTCATCTCCGACAATTTCTCTTGCCTTTATAATCGGCAAGTCGTCTTGTCCTAGATGAACGCCTTCGCTTTGAAGAGATAAAGCCATATCAATATCATCGTTTATTATAAAAAAAACATCATAATCTAAAGTCAATCTGCGTATAATTTCACATTGCCTAAATTTTTCAAGTTTCGTTTTATATTTGTCACGATATTGCAGAACTTTTATTCCCGCATCAAGCATTTCTTTTACCACAGTAATATTATTTTTTCCATTTGAAAAATTTTCCGCCGTTATTGCGTATAGTCCTTTTGGCATCTGTTTTTTCACAGTATTGTCCAGTCCTTCATTAATGGTTGATAGTTTTTTTGATATATCATTCTTTTTACTTCATCAACCGTAGCCGTATCGTTTATCTTAAATTGTCCGATAGACCGTTCTTTTTCAGCATAACCGCCTACTTCGGTGCTTGATGCTGCTGACATTTTTGTAATACCTAAAGGTATTAAATTATTTCTCAATTCTCCGCTCTCGCGAGTGGATACTGTTATGTTTATACGATTTATAAAAAGTCTAACTGCGCAAACTGCCTGAATAAGATTTTTATCAGATATTATGATTTTAGGCTTGTATGCTCCTACAGCAGGACGAAATCTAGGGAAAGACATACCTATTTCTGCTGATGGAAAATTCCTTTGAAGATATTTTGCATGAATACCCGCAAAAAATACTTCGCTTACAAAATCATTTAGTCCTAGCAACGCTCCTACATTTAAATTCCTGTAGTTTGCTCTGCCTGCTCTTTCGCATGTTTCCAAACGGTACTTGTAATCTGATTTTGCTCCTTTTGTGTGAAGCAGCTTGTAAAGTTGCTCATTATAAGTTTCCTGATAAATTGTCAGTCCATCAGCTCCAGCATCTGCAAGTTCTCTATATTCGGATTCGTTTAAAGGATAAATTTCTACATCGACGCCATTAAAATATTTTTTTAACATCTCAACGCATTTTTTCAAATAGCTCAATGGGGTTTTTACGCTGCTTTCTCCGGTAACAAGAAGTATATGTCGTATGCCATAGTCTGAAACTATTTTACAGTTTTCTTCAATTTCCTCAAAAGAAAGAACTCTGCGTTTTATTTTGTTTTTTGTTGAAAAACCGCAGTAAGCACAGTTATTTATGCAGAAATTTGAAACATATAACGGAGCATATAAAAGTATACCTTTTCCGAAATGTTTTACTGATATTTCATGCGCTTTTTGTGCCATTTCTTCAATATAGCTTAGAGCTTTCGGAGAAAGAAGATTCAAAAAATCCATGTTATTTAAAATTTCTTTTCGTATAGAATCTTTGACCATTATATCCGAAACTTTGGCAATATAGTTTTCAAAATCAAATGTATCATATTGTTGTTTAATATCGTAAAAAGTCATAATTTATTATTTGTTCCTTTTTATATGCTATATCTTTGCCGTTAAGTCACTTTTTTTTGATACGACGCAATCTTAGAAGATACGGAAAGACTGGATACCTCACCAATATAGTCGCCGCAGTATAGTAAATAAAGATGGATTCCTATCTAAAGATTGCAATGCAAAAGAAGCATATAGCAAGGTTAGTTCAAAAAACCTGTTAGCGGCGACGATGCTTTCGCTCTGTCTGATACGACTCCGAGTTTTGCCAAAAACGCTTTCCTTCCGGCATTTACCGCATCTTTAAAAGCTTCAGCCATTAGAACCGGATCCGAACTTGAAGAGATTGAGGTATTTATCATAACTGCGGCACATCCCATTTCCATACATTCGCAAGCATCAGAAGGTTTACCGATTCCCGCATCAATTATTATCGGTAATGAGATTTCTTCAATCAAAATCTTTACCATTTCCTTTGTTTTTAACCCTTTATTCGTTCCGATAGGTGATCCTAAAGGCATAACTGCTGTTGCCCCGGAATTTTGCATGTCCCTTGCAGCATATAAGTCCGCATTCATATACGCAAAAACCTTAAATTCTTCTTTTGCAAGTATTTCACATGCTCTTGCAGTCTGATAATTGTCAGGCAGAAGATATTTATTGTCATTTATTATCTCTATTTTAATTAAATTCGTTTTAGCAGCTGCCTTCGCAACACGCGCAATCCGTACTGCTTCGTCAGCATTTCTTGCCCCTGAAGTGTTTGGCATTATATGTACGTTCTCAGGTATATAACTTAAAATGTTTTCTTTCGGATTTTGAAAATCAAATCTTCTTACAGCGACAGTCATAACCTGTGCTTGTGAAGATTCTATTATTTTCGGTATAAGTTCATTGTTTGAAAATTTGCCGCTTCCTATAAAGATTCTACTTTTAAGTTCCATACCTGCAATATTGAAAATATCTTTGCTCATATATAGCCTCTCCAATGAAACTGGCAATAAAAAAATCCCTTCAGGAAATACACCTAAAGGGATTATAAAGCACAAGTTTTATATTCCCTGACGGTATTATCCATATCAGGTTCAAATGGTTAAAGGACTCAATCCTTCTCTCAGCCTCATGTGGATAAAAAAAACTATGGTGAAGCACCCACAAAATTTCAAAAATTTTAAATCTGCCTTTATAATATCATAAAAATTTCATACAGACAAATTTCATAATATAATGATGAACTTATAAGAAGTGGAGTTGTATGAGAAAAAGAAACATCTTCTAATAAGGAAATCTAGAATATAATATTATAGAAATTATAGAAATTATAGAAATTATAGAAATTGTTATAATCCCTATTAAAAATGGAACATACTCCTTCGCTTTGGAAGACAACTATGAGCTTCCTTTTTGTCTGACACCAAATTTAAAATACGACTTTTTACAAATAGTATGCTGATGTCTATTTCTGAACAGTAAATGGATACTTGGCTATATTTTGACTAAATGTAGACCATAAATTCGGAATCTAAAATTTTTAAATAAAAAAAGCAAATTGGGAAGTTTTCTACTCAAATAGTCCGATTTTTTCATCTAAGGAATTATATTAAGAGAAGGTCAATGTAGGAGGCAGGTATAAACTTCCAAGAAAAATCAGAAAAAACCAAAATCTAAGTAGGCAGTTTTAATTTAACAAACGCATTTTTTATTTCTTACTATAAAGAGAAGTTTTCATGTTTACTTACTGATTTAGGAAAATTTTAGTATAATAAAAATTTAGATATACTATATCTAATAAAAATTGTATTAGGCATTATCAATTTGGGATAATATATTCTTTTTGCGACACCAACGGCAGAATAGGCAAAATCCTTGTAACTCTTCAGTTCGTAGATTTAAAATACTGATCAAAGCCTGTTTTATATCTTTCTAATTTTTTCGAAAAAAATAAAGAATCATAATATGGTTCTTTAACTTATATTCGGTCTTCAAATAATTTAGACCAATGGGTACTGGTTTCTTTGAACAAAGTCATCAAAACTTCAAAAGACGACAAAGAAGTTTTACAAAACAAATACATAAATTCATTCAAAAAGATATATTTAATAGAAACAGCAATAAGATTTACCTACTATAGTATTAAATCTTAAATGATAATAAGAATATTTTTATTGCTATTTTGGGCGCAAAACAATGACAATTAAGGTTAAAGCAAATATGAAAAAATTTTTAGGATTTATCACTGTTTGTCTGTGTTTCAGTATTTGTTTTGCTGAAAACATACACCAAACGCAAATAGACAATGCTGAAGAAAATTTCAAAAGAGACAACTTCTCTAAAACTATTGAAATATATGAAAGTCTCATAAAAATAGAAAAAGTAAATAATCCATATATTTTTTATAATCTTTCAAATGCATACTATAGAAATGGAAATATTGGCAAAGCAATTTTAAATATAGAAAAAGCGTTAAGACTTGCTCCTCGTGATAGAGAAATAAGAAATAATGCTGATTATCTCAATGCTGTTGCTGAACATGTTCGTCAAAAAAATTTTTCAGATACCTTTCTACAGTATTTTTCTCTAAATGAAATAACTGTAGTATCTGCTGCTTTTGTAATTCTGCTTTTTGCGGTACTGTCTTTATTTATCATAAAAAGAAAGCCAATATTAAAAAAAACTATGATAGTTTTAGTTGTTTTTTTGATTATATGCATACCGCTTTTTGCTTTAAAAGCTTACAATGAAATTGTATTAAAAGAAGCAGTTGTCCTCTACACATCAAATGTCAGAAGTGGTCCCAGTGAAAACGATACTGATATTTTTACAATTCCAGCAGGAAAAGTTGTATCTGTAATAGTTAAAAGCGGAGACTGGAATAATATAAAAGTCAGATATGGGAATGAAAGTCTTACAGGATGGATTGAAAACAAAGCTATAGGAAACATCAATGGATAAAATAGCAATTTTCGGCGGATCTTTTGACCCTGTTCATAAGTCGCATATTCAAATTGCAAAACTCGCATTTAAATCTCTTGATTTAAAAAAGCTGATTTTTGTTATAGCCTATACTCCACCGCATAAAATAAAACAATATGCCCACATTAAAGACAGAATTTCTATGCTAAAACTTGCCGCTGGGAATATACAAAAAGCTGAAATCAGTCTCTATGAAGCCCAAAAGCTGGAAACAGTGTATTCATACCAGACGCTGGACTATTTTCAAAATTTACATCCCGCAGATGAAATATATATGGTTATAGGTTCGGATTCTCTTTTAGACTTACCCACTTGGAAGAATATAGATTATCTGGCAAGTCGTTATAAATTTATAGTGGCAAAGAGGGCGGGAATTGAAATAAACAAGAATGTAAAATATCTAGACAGATGCGTCTTTATAGACAAGGGGATAGAAGACATTTCTTCTACAATAATAAGAAAACTGATAAAAGAAGATCACAAAAAAGCAGCTCCGCTGCTTAGCGAAAAGGTTTATAATTACATAATTCAAAACGGACTGTATAAATAAAAATTGTTTATCACGTCATCGCGATAGACAATCTTTAAGCTTGCCTATGGCAACAACATATAAAGCACTATTATATTTATTTAGAACTTATGTCAAAATTTACATTCGACGCCAGATGTGATGTAATCCCTACAGTGTCAACCCGCGATTATGTCTCAAATTAGTTTTGCCTACAGTGGCGTTAAACATCAATTTCACATGATGAATATCATAAAAATAAGAAAACAATATGTGTAAAAACATTGAAAAACAAATATTTAATTATTTATCTGAAAATTTAACTCCTAAAAAACTTGAGCATTCTTATAATGTCGCAATGCTTGCGGCAGACCTTGCATCGAGACACAGTTCAAACGATACACTAAAAGCCCGAACTGCAGGGCTTTTGCATGATTGTGCAAAGCTTATGACTGATAAAGAACTTATTGATTTTTTCAAAAAGCGCAATAAAACTTTGAAATATTTCAAAGATATATCTAAATTTTCGCCTCATCTTTTACATTCTTTCGCTGGCGGAAATGTCGCCAGGGAAAAATTCAAAATAAAAGACAAAGATATTTTAAATGCGATAAAAAACCACACTCTCGGAAGAGAAAATATGAGTGTTCTCGAAAAAATAATCTTTGTTGCGGATTATGTTTCACGCGATAGAAAGTGGAAATACGCAAAAAGAATACGGAATTTGGCAAAGAATGATTTAAATAAAGCCTTCTTCGAAGCGCTTATAAAAAAAATGGAGTACGTTGTTAACAACAGTATGTGGATGTGTCCTCAAATTATAGATACGTGGAATTGGTATGTTTCAAATGGTAAAAAAGATAATTAAAATATCAATTCTTATTCTTTTTGTATTGATAGTTGCGGCTGTGTCTGTGCGTATTTATGTCTGTAAAAATGACATAGTTGCAAAAAAAACTTAAAGATAAAGGTTATATTAGTTTCTCACTCTTACTGTGCGACACGGAAAAAGTATTTCACGGGCGTTTTGATGCGTGTATCATTTTGTATAACAAAAAAACTAATATTTTGAAAGTTTTATCTGTGAATACTGATGCTGTTGTTTTCGAGAAAATAGAAAAATCAAGAAGTTAATGTTTTTAATATATACTTAATATATATTTAATAGGCAGTTGCAGTGTGCCTTTTGAAACAGGCACACTACTGCCAAAAAGACGAACGGCAAACGACCCTTGTAGCTTTCTTGTGTGTAGGTTGTATACGAACCAATTAATTGGTTCGTGTAGGGCTTGTGTAGTGTACAGCTTGTTTAGATATATCCCTATAATAAGCTTTACTGCTTGTTTGGTTGTTATACAACCTTCTGTGTCGGCGACTGAAACTTTTGCGGTGTATCTAGGTTGTGTCACACAAACCGACACAACCAGTCACAAAAGAAGTCTTTTTTGTTAACGGCGAAAGTCTTTGCCTTTGCCGTTTGTTGTTGTCTTTGCTGTTAAAGAAGTCTTTTTATTAAAAGCAGAAGCCGTTTGTCTTTGTTGTTGTGGTTATACATGCCGTATAACCACAAACAACACGTGTTCAAAGCAAAGACGTTGCTGTTTATACAACCACACATGTGCTGTTTATTTGAAGTCGGCGTATAGAGAGGCATACCATGCAGACAGTGAGAGACGAACTCGGTGCGATATGCATAGCGGTGAGGCGATAAACTTCACGGCATACGCTTAAAACGCACGGAAATGCCCGAAATATGCATTATAATCGTTTTGTCGTTGGTAAGGGGAGGCTGAAAATTGATTTGGGAATGCGGAAGAGGAAATGCGAGGCTGGTATGCGCATAATCTGTATATAATCACGGGATTATAACTGTCTGCAGTCTGCGTTTGGGAGTGTGTAGCTGAGAGGTAAGAATGAATCGGGACAAGTTGCTGAGTATAATAGCTAGGATTGCTATCGTGGTAATCTGTCTATGTACAGTAACTCCTGTGGTATTGTTTATTATGCTTGGCAACTTAATTGATGGCTCGTTTATGATTCTGGAGCTGTTGAGTCTATGGGGGCTAATATGAAAAGAGACCGCAAGGGTATCGCTGGCGGGTGTTTGGAAGAGTGGAAAAAAGATGTGCAGTTTTGAAATGGGTTGCCTCTAAT